>JAJZCX010000053.1 GCA_021851625.1 Acidobacteriota bacterium
GCCTGCCCTGCACAACTGCCCGCCGTTGCTGCAAACTCCGTGCTCGCAGTGCCTCCCTCGCTGGCTGCCACGCTAATGACTGGCGCAGGCGATGCACCGCATCCCGCCGCATCCATCACCGTCACGGTGTTGCTCACAGTAACAAGCGTACCTACCGCCGATGCCGGAGCCGGGACACTGTTCAACGAGACACGCAGTACGCCGTCTCCGCTTGTGAGGTATGCCCCAGCATATAAGTTCCCTTTGATATCCAACGCCAAAACCTTCGCATTTTGCGTGGATACCCGATAGGTGCTCCCCAGCGTTCCGTTGACATCTGGAATGGCGAAGATGCCGTCACTTGGTGTGCCGTAGTAGATAGTTCCGCTTGGGCTTATCGTCACTGCGTCAATTTCATCATCGTAGTTCCCAGGGGTGGCGACGGTGAGGGTTTCAATTGTCGTCGGAGTCGTTGCCAGCGTTCCTCCTGTATTCACCAGTTCATTCAACCATGACAAATCACTTTGTCCATTGGTTGTCAATTGAGACTCAGTGAAAAATACATTGCCGGAAGCATCCACGGCAACGGCACCCACCTCGTTGTAATATGCAGTTGGATTTCCGGTATTGCTTGGTGTGTAAATCGTGGTCACACCTGTACCACAACTTCCCTGACACGTCACCGTACATTCAACAATAGAGTTGGACGCGGTAGCTTGATCGGCAGTCACCGCAAACAGGTTTCCTGCAGAATCGAATGTCATGGCAGCTATATTGGCACCCAGGTTGGCAAACTTACATTCGGTCGTATCACTGCCGGTACAGGCATTCAGCGTGCCTGTATTCGCCACATACTGCCCATTGATGTAGGGAAATTTCAGTATTTGAGAGTTATACGACTGCCCGACATAAATGTTGTCCTTGCTGTCGATTGTCACCGCTCCGAGATTGCTCAGCGGAGCAATGTTGGAGATGGCACCCGACTGCCCATTGATGAGGATTAGGTCGGCACCATACGCGGTACCAAGGATTGCATCCCCATTGCTGTTCACAGCAAAGCTGGTGCCAGCGCCAGCAGCCGAACCATAGATTCCGCCAGATGGCAACTGATTCAACACTGTCGTTTCGCTCACCAACAACGACGGCCCCTGCGGTGCCACTCCCGCCAGTGCTGTGGCTGCGCTCATGCACAAAGCGAGCGCGCAGAGCATGGCCATCCCGGCCCGGCCCGCGGCGACCCGCGTCAAAATTCCCTTCACGTTCCATACTGCTCGCATAAACTGCTCCTTCCGATTCTTGTTTGCGCTGCGGGAGCTTCTCTGCTCCTGCGCCGCGCGTCATGTCTTGATCTCGCGATCCGTTTCCGTCTCAGCCGCCCCGGACGTTTGTCGCCCCTGGCTCCGGCTGCCGCCACGCGCTTCCGGTCTGGCCGGGCCGTGGCGCAACGCTGCACGCAACTTCGCCGCGGCTGCTTATCCGCTGGCAATGCCCTCCGGTGTCTGTTTGAGATGGAAACGCTGCCACCGCGCCGAGTGCGCAGTCGCTGGAGAAACCTGTGCGGAAGGGAACGCTACCGCGCCGCCCATAGGCGACACCGCGTCCCGGATTGGTCCCACGAAGACAGGCATGTCCTGGCCCTTCATGACATCCGCAGTACAAAGCTTGTACTGAATGTGATCCACCGACTCCACGGCTCTACGACTGTAGACGACATGCACGGGCGCATCAGAAGGGAACCAGCAAAAAGCCCGCGCGCACTTCTATTCGACTACGAACCAACAGGGTCTTGAGAATCTACAACGTTATAGCACAGAGCACGCTTGCTTTGTCCAGAGAAAAATGCCAGATTTGAACCCATCTCGCTACTCCATCTCCAAAGTCACCTTTTGGTACCCAGAATCACCATAAAATACGCAAACGCTAGTAACCACGGCCCTTCGCGTGTACTTTGCGGCATTCAATCGCTTTACTAAAACGAAGCGAACGCACCCAACACACTGCATTCGGTAACTACAACCTAGTCCGTGACCCGCGGCCCATTCTTGGTGTGACGCAGATCACAAGGGACGGTGACCCCCGCGATAGTAAACTGGTCTATGCCGTTTGCATGATGGAAAAGAACGAAGCGGACGCGGGTCACATCCACCGCCATCCAACTTCGAAACTTGTGATTTCAAAGGCCAAGGAGTTGAATATGCGGAAAATCATGCAATGGATCACGATGCTGGCGCTGGTGCTCAGCGCAGCCAGAAGTTACGCAGTGCCCAGTTTCGCCCGGCAGACAGGGCTATCCTGCAATGTTTGCCACAGCAACCCGCCGGAGTTGACCGCCTTCGGGAGAAACTTCAAGCTGCACGGTTACACGCTCAGCAACACCCAACCCAAGGACAAAATCGGCAATGGGCACGATCTGCTGCTGACCAAGTACATCCCCTTGTCGGCAATGGTGTTGATCTCCGACACGGAAATCCAAGCCACCGAGCCGCAAACGCAGAACGGCACGGCAGGCTTTCCGCAGCAGTTGAGCCTCTTTCTTGCCGGAGCTTTGGCCCCACGCTTTGGGGCTATGGCGCAGTTCACCTACACACACGCCAGCGATCACTTCACCATGGACAACACCGACCTGCGCTATGCCAATCACACCTCGCTCGGCGGCCACAGCCTGTTCTATGGCGTCACCTTGAACAACAGCCCGACCGTGGAGGATGTGTGGAACAGCACGCCGAGTTGGGGATTTCCGTGGATTTCGACCGGCTCTGGCGTTAGCCCCATCGCTTCTCCCATCATCAACGGCGGCCTCGCGCAAGATGTGGCCGGTCTTGGCGCGTATGGCCTGTTTGCCAACCACCTCTACGGCGATGTGACGGTCTACCGCTCGGAGCACGCGGGGGGATCCACGCCGGTGACGGGAACGGGCTTTGACAACAACATCAGTGGCGCGGCTCCCTATTGGCGCGCAGCGTGGCAACAGACCTTTGGCGACAACTATCTGGAGTTGGGCACCTACGGCATCTACGTCAACAGCTATCCGGGAGCCATCAGCGGGCCGACCAACCGTTTTGTCGATCCCTCTTTTGACTTCCAATTCGAGCATCCCTTCGGCGCCAATCTGTTGGACGCGCACGGAACCTACATCCACGAAAGCACCAATCTGGGCGCGGACTTGGCCGCAGGCACGGCTGCCAACAAGAACGACCATCTCAACATGGTCAAGCTGGATAGCACCTACCACTGGACCAACCGCTACAGCCTGACCGGAGCCTGGTTCACCACCACGGGCAATGCCGACGCGACGCTGTACGCACCCGCAGCGCTGACCGGCAGCAACAATGGCAGCCCCAACACGGCTGGCTACATCGCTCAGGCTGGCTACTGGCCGGTGCAGAATATCGACATCAGCCTCGCCTATACTGGCTACACGAAATTCAATGGAGCCAGCACGAACTATGACGGCGCCAACCGCAACGCCTCTGACAACAACACTGTCTACATGGCGCTGTGGCTCAACTTTTAGGAGAAGGCATGGAACCAATCCAATCGAAGGAAGAACGGGCAGCCGGAGGCAACTCCGGCCTGACCTCCAACAAGGATGTACTGGTCATCAACCGGCGCTCGTTCTTCGCAGTCCTCATGGGCATTGGCACGGCGGGCATGGGAGCCTTGCTCTCCGTGCCCGTGCTGCGTTATGTTCTCTACCCGCTCTACGCCAAATCCAGCAAGAGCGGCTGGTCGGAGGTTGGCTCCATGGATGAGTTCGCCAATCTGACCCAGCCGATTCGCAAGACCATCGAGTTCAAACAACTCGACGGCTGGCGTGAAATCGACTCCGCACAATCGGTCTACGTCACCAAGGGCGCGGACGGACAGTTGGCCGTGCTCTCCTCCATCTGCCCCCACTTGGGATGCAGCGTCTCGTGGCAAACCACGCAAGGCGAGTTCGTCTGTCCCTGCCATGGTGGACGCTTTAACCAAAGTGGCACGCACGTCTTTGGTCCGCCACCGCGCGGCATGGATCCGCTGCCCACCAAGGTTGCCAATGGCAAGCTGATGGTGCACTTCCAGTACTTCCGCGAAAATGTTCCCAACCACGAAGTCTTGGGCTAGCAATCGCTGGGCGCACTGCGCGCACGACTGAACCCTTGTGAGGATGCCGTAATGAATGCGAATGCACCGAAAAATAATCCCCAGCCCAAGAGCCTGCCCAAGCGGCTCTTTGGCTGGCTGGACCGCCGCACCGGCCTGCGCAGCCTGATGCGCGAGTCACTCGATGAGCCGATCCCCGGCGGCGCGCGCTGGGCCTACATCTTCGGCTCCGGCCTGCTGTTCATCTTTATCTCCCAGGTCATCACCGGCCTGTGCCTGACGCTCTACTACGTCCCGTCAGCGGAGTCAGCGCACACCAGCGTTGCCTACATCACCAAGCAGGTGGCCGCCGGAGCCTTTCTGCGCAGCCTGCACTACTACGGCTCCAGCGCGATGATCATCGTGCTCGGACTGCATTTTTTGCAGACATTTCTCTACGGCTCCTTCAAGGGTCGGCGCGAGTTGCTTTGGCTCTCTGGCGCGGTGCTCTCCCTACTGGTGCTGGGCATGGGCTTCACCGGCTATCTGCTGCCGTGGGATCAAAAGGCCTACTTCGCCACCGCCGTGGGCACCAACATCGCCGGGCAGGTGCCGCTCATCGGCGAGTGGCTGACGCGCCTGATGCGCGGCGGCGACACGCTGGGCACGCTGACGATTTCGCGCTTTTACGTCGCTCACGTTTTTCTGATTCCCGGCATGATCTTTCTGTTCATCGCCGCACACATCGCACTCTTCCGCAAAGCTGGCCCGGCTGGCCCCATCGACGAGCATCCCATCGAACCCAAGATGCAGCCGGAGGGCTTCTATCCCAAACAAGTTCTGATGGATATGGCCTTCGCGCTGCTGTTGATGGTCGGCCTCGGCTTCCTCGCCTACTTCCATCCCGTCGAGCTTGGCCCCATCGCCAACCCAGCCAACACCCAGTTCATTCCGCGCCCGGAGTGGTACTACCTGCCCATGTTTGAGTGGCTCAAATTCTGGGAAGGCCCCAGAGTGATTATCGGCATGGTGGTTATCCCTGGCACGCTGGCGCTGCTCTTTTTTCTGCTGCCGTTTTTGGATCGCAAGCTGGAGCGTCGCCCCTGGCGTAGACCCATTCCACTGCTCGCCGTCACCATCGTTCTGGTCGGCACGCTGTACCTCGGCGTGCGCAGCCATCAGGACGATGCCCGCGACCCGGCCATCGCCGCGCAACTCGCATTGCAAGAGCAGCAGGAGAAGCAGTACAACGCCGCGCCCTTCCATCCCTTTGTCGAATCCCCCGGCGGAGCGGCTGCACCCGCACCCTCCGGCCCGGTGAATCCGATGGTCGCGCAAGGCCGCGGCGTCTTTGACAACAACGGCTGCTCTGGCTGCCACGGCGAAACCGGCATGGGAGGGCCTGTCGCACCCGGCTTGGCTGGCATCACCACCAAATACACCGCCGACCAAATCACCGCTCTGCTGCACACGCCCACCGCCAAGATGCGCGCCGGTGGCATGCCGGCCTTTGACCTCTCGCCCCACGACATGTCTACGCTGCTCAGCTATCTGGGCGTCATCGGCACCGGCGCAGCCAACGTGCCCGCCGCCTACAGCGTCGCCCAACCCAGGGCAGTAACGCCACGCGCAGAGACCCCGGCCTCCGCAGCCGCTGCACCCGCTGCCACACCAGCACCCGACCCGGCCACGCTCGCTGCGGGCCAACAATTCTTCCACCAACACTCCTGCTTCGTCTGCCATGGACAGACGGGCGGCGGCAACCGACGCATTCCGCCCATGTCGCAACTGCTGGCCTCGGTGAATGACGCGCAACTGGAAGCACTGCTGCGCGCTCCCAGCGCCAAGATGCACGCCGGCGGCATGGGGCCAGTGAAGGCCACGCCCACGGAGATGACCGCTCTGCTGACGTATCTGCGCTCGCTGGCCCCGGCGGCAGCGGCACCCGCTGCCACAACCGGAGCAACCCCAACCGCAGGCACCTCCGCCGCGCCAGAACCAAATGCGCCCGCAGCATCGCCAGCTTCCACTCCGACGCAAACCCCTGCGACCGCACCCGATGCATCCGCTCCATCTGCACCCACCCCGGTCGCACAAAACACACACGCCTCCGCCGGACGCACGCTCTTCATCAACAACGGCTGCGCCGCCTGCCACGGACAGTATGCGCAGGGCACAGCCTTTGCGCCCCCGCTCGCTGGCGTTCCGGCCAAATTGCCCGGCGGGCAGTTCGCCGCGCTGCTGCGCCATCCCACGCAGAAAATGCGCGACGGTGGCATGCCGATCTTTCCGCTCAGCGATGCTGAGATGCAGCAGTTGGCCGCGTATCTGAATGGACTCGGCTCCATGCCAGCACCCATGGCCCCTGCGCAGCCCAGCAACCACATGACTGCGGCAGCCTCCGCACCTGCATCGTCAGCCAAGGCCGTGCCAGTGCATCGGCGCGTGCTCACGGCTGAGGAGCTTCGCGGCAAGGATGTCTTTGAGCACAACTCCTGCGCCAGTTGCCACGGCGTGGATGGCCTCAACGGCACCGTCGCCGCACCGCCACTGGCGGGCACGGCCTCGGAACTGCCCGCAGCCATGATCGCCAACTTGCTGCGCCACCACAGCAAGCCCATGCAACAGGGCGGCATGCCGCTGACCAACTTCAACGCAAGCGACATGCAGGCCATCGTCGCCTACATCCGCTCCCTGCCAGACACGCCGCCCGCACAGTAACGCTGCTCGGTGTCTTCTGTATCTCTGCATCCCCTGTGATGGCTGCCGGTTCTCTGTGCAGCCATCGCGCCTGTGGCGCATGATAAAATCTGGCTTTGTGCGCGGCCAGCAGCACGGCTCGGCAACGCGCATGGATTTTCACATTCGAGGTTCTCACCATGTCCGGCCACTCCAAATGGGCCACAATTAAGCACAAAAAGGGCGCGCTCGATGCCAAGCGCGGCAAGATCTTTACCCGTCTGATTAAGGAATTGACGATCGCAGCCCGCGCCGGTGGCGACCCCGATGGCAATCCACGCCTGCGTACGGCCATCGCCGCGGCCAAGGCCGAGAACATGCCCGCCGACAATATCAAGCGCGCCATTCAGCGCGGCACCGGCGAAATCGAAGGCGTCAATTATGAAGAGATCACCTTCGAAGGCTACGGCCCCGGCGGCGTTGCGGTGATTGTGGAAGTCACCACGGACAATCGCAACCGCGCGGTGAGTGAAGTGCGCCATGCCTTTTCGAAGAACGGTGGCAACCTCGGCGAGTCCAACTCCGTTTCGTGGATGTTCTCCAAAAAGGGCCTGATCGCAGTGCCCAAGGCCGATGCCGATGAGGACAAGCTGATGGGCATCGCGCTCGAAGCTGGCGCCGACGACATCCGCGATGAGGACGAGGTGTGGGAGGTGCTGACCGCGCCTGCCGCATTTGAGACTGTTTCGGAAGCCATCAAGAGCGCGGGCATCAAGCCCAGTATGGCCGAGGTGACCATGATCGCCTCCACCTACACCAAGCTCGAAGGCCCTGCTGTCGGCCAGATGGTGCGCCTGCTCGAAGCACTCGAAGACCAAGACGATGTGCAGAACGTCTACTCCAACTTTGACGTGGACGCCAAGCAACTAGAAGCTGTGGCGGACTAAGCACTCCGTTCGACGCGCCGGAGCACTCCGGCGCGCACTCCCGAATCGGCGAGGCAATCCTCTTGAAGCAATCCGTAGTTCTCTCCGCTTGCGCCGCGGCACTGTTGTGCTGCATCCCGGCTGCCGTCTCCGCACAAACACACACGGCCACACTCACGCAAGCCTCGCAGTCCGCTGCCGAGATCAACGTGCCCAAGCTGTTGCACCCCGATCCGTGGGAGCACGGGCTGTTCTTTGCTGGCGGCTTCAGCACTGCCAATGACAATCTCAACTACCGCTTCCTGAACGCAGGCGTGCGCTTCGGCAAGGTGCTTACCGGCGCGGCTGGGCCGGGTCTGCTGCGCGGCCAATTTGAATATGCCGTCGAGTTGATCCCCTACTGGCAAGCCTTCACGCCCAAGGAAGTCGTCACCGTCACCACGGGCAACCCGCCGCAGACAGAGCAGTTCCACACCGGCGGCAACTTCAATGGCCTCAGCGTGACGCCGATCATTCTGCGCTGGAACTTGGTCCACTCGCGCCGCGTGCTGCCGTGGGTGCAGGGAGCAGGCGGCCTTATCTGGACCAACCACAAGTTTCCGCCCATTGCCACCAGCGTTTGGAATTTCTCGCCGCAGTTTGGCATCGGCATGCACTACTTTATACATCCCAATCGCGCGCTCACCTTCAGCGCCAACGCCGTGCACATCTCCAGCGCCAGCCTGGGCGACAAAAACCCCGGTGTCAACGAGATCGGAA
>JAJZCX010000054.1 GCA_021851625.1 Acidobacteriota bacterium
TGCGGAGCAGATCGGCGGCCTGACGCAGGCGCGGGCCGGCGTGGCGAGCGTGGTCGATGGCGTAGGCCAAGCGCTGCGCGAGCGCAAGATCGAGTTCCGAATGCACATCATTTTGCAGCGCGAGCAAATCGGCTGGGGAGAGTTTCGGCTTGCGGGCGAGCACCTTCCAAATGCGCTCATTGCGATAGGGATCGGCCCAGTTGAGCGTGAGCGGGTACGGAGTGTCGTCTGGCGTGACGCGCGAATTGGCTGTGGCGAGAATGCCGCCGGGAGGATCGTAGCTGGAGGGCATCGCGTCGAAGGGAATGTAACCCTGCCACTCGTGGTTGAAGTCGGTGATGGGCGTGGCGCAGAGGCCGTTGGGGCGCAGCGGAACTTTGCCGACGGCCTGATAGCCGATGTGACCGGCGGTGTCGGCGTAGACGGTGTTTTGCGGCGGGCCACCGAAGAGCGCGAAGGCGGCGCGGAATTGCTGCCAGTTGGTGGCGCTGTCCACGTCATAAAACGGCACGGTCATCGAGGCCGGATCGTAGACCGTCCAGCGCAGCGTGAGTGTGCGCGATTCGTGATGGAGCAGCGGCGTGATCACGGGGCCATGCGTGGTACTGCGCAGGTCGAGCACAACATCTCTGCCGCCGCGCACGTGGATGACCGAGCGCGTGTGCGTGAAGGGCTGCCAGCCGGTGGGCGTGCGGTAGGCGTCGCCGCGCGTCTGCTCCACGTAGACATCCTGCACATCAGCGTAGAGATCGGTGAATCCCCAGGCGATGTGCGCGTTGTGGCCGACGATGACGAAGGGCAGACCGGGCAGTGTGACGCCAGCCACGCTGAAGTCCCCGGCGGTGAGCTGCGCCTCATACCAGGTGTCGGGGATGGTGTGGTCGAGGTGCATGTCATTTGAGAGCAGCGGCAGGCCCGTGGTGGTGTGCGCACCGGAGAGAACCCAGTTGTTGGAGCCGGGGGTGCAGCCGGGGCAATCGCTGGCGGCAGGCCGATGCAGGAGTTGTTCCAGATGCAGCAAGTCGCGTGGAGTGGCGCGCGTGCCCAGTTGCGAGGCGTCGAGGGGAATCTCTTCGACCGTCTGCGGCGCGGAGATGTCCGGCTGCGAGCTGACGGGCGGATGGTCGCGCCAGGAGCCGACGGGGTAAAGATCGGCGAGCAGGGCGGGCGGCAGCTTGGTTGCGATGATTTCGCGCGCGAGCTTGGTGGGAAAATCGGTGGCCAGCATCTGCTGCATGTTCATGCCAATCAGCATGGAGTCGGTGGGCGTCCACGGCTGCGGGCGGTAGTGGAGCAGGGCAAACTCCGCGGGCAGATGCGCGTGCAGCGTGGCGTCGGCGATGTAGGCGTTGACGCCTGCGGCGTAGTCGGCGAGGAAGCGTTGGTCGCGCGCTGGCAATGCGGCAGCGGCGTTGGCGGCAGTGGGAAGAATTTGCAGAACGCGCTGAGCGCGGTCGTGCTCGATCATCGACGGGCCGAGGAGTTCGGCCAGATTGCCAGCAGCGTAACGGCGGAGCATATCCATCTGCCAGAGGCGATCTTGCGCGGTGACGTAGCCTTGCGCGCGCCATAGGTCGTCGAGATTTTGCGCGATGATGTGGGGCACGCCGTGGGCGTCACGGCGGATGGTGACGGGCGCGGTGAGTCCAGCGAGCGGGATTTGGCCGTCAAGCTGCGGCAGCGCGGCGCGCATGGAGCGCAATTGCCAGAGCGTGCCCAGCCATGCCGTGATGGCCAGCAGTGCGAACAGCAGTAAGAGAAGAAAAAGCCAGCGCCCGCGGCGCGTGCGTGGCTGCGTGACGGGCGCGTGCGCAGCCGAGTTTGTGGTGGCAGTGGGAGCGGCCATGCTGGGATGAGTCTAGCAGTGGTGCGGGCAAAGGTGGCGGGCTGCTATCTCCCAGGTCTCAAAATCGAGACCTGGGGCACCCGTGCTCGACGAAGATTTCCGATCGACTCTGAGTCCTTCTGAGGAGCAGAGCGACGAAAAATCCAGAGGCGAAGGGCTGGGTCGATGTTGCTTGCATTCTCTGGATTCTTCGCTCCCGTAGGTCGCTCAGAATGACCTGTCGTGGGGCACGAATTCATCGCACACAAGAATGCCTTGTCATTCCGACCGAGCGCAGCGAGTGGAGGAATCTGCGGTTCAGGGGATGCGTTGATGCATTGAAAACGCAGATTTCACCACTGCGAATGCCTACATTGCTTCCTGCGTTCGTGCTGAGGAACGGTCGCGCTGTGTGAGCAGAATCCAAGCGAGGATGACGGCGAGCACGGGCAGACAGAGAGCACTGCCTTCAGGGCCGGTGGCACCACCGCTCAACCAAAGTGCGCCGTGGGCGTGCGCGGTCATGCGGCGGCCTTGCGAGAGAATGCCGCTGTCGGGCGTGCCGTAGAAGAAGGACTCAGCCCAATCCCACGCGGCGTGGAAGCCGATGGCCCAGGCAAGCGAGCCGATGCGGCGCAGGCTGAGGCTGAAGAGCAGCGCGATGAGCACGGCGGTGACAAGGCCGATATGGCTCTCACCGGGATTGGTTTTGTGCAGCGAGCCGAAGAGGATGGCCAACACCAACGCCGCAGGCCAAAAGCCGATGCCGCGCGCGAGTGTGGAGAGCAGATAGCCGCGCAGCAACAGTTCTTCAGTACAGCCGACCAGCAAAAAAGCGCAGCCCCAAAGCAATGCCGCGCGCCAGAGAGCGGGTGCGGTGAGCGTGGGCGCGTCCAGTTGCACGTGGTGCGTGAGCAGGAGCAGCAAGACGAGCAGCGAGAGAAAGCCAAAGCCAGCGAGCAGTCCGGTGAAAAAATTACGCGCGCGGCTGGGGCCGTTGAGTCCATAGCTGAACAAAGAGCGGCGCTCTATGCGCGCCATAAAAAATGTAGCCAGCAACGTGGAGGCAAGCAAGAGTGCTTCGCTGAGCAGCGCGATGCCGGGGCGCAGACCGTCTGTGCTGAGGGGATGGAGTTGCCAATGCAGATGCTGGGCCAGAACGCCACTGACGGCGGAAAGTGTAAAGAGCGCAAGCAAAAAGATGGCGGCAAAGAGCAGCGCGCTCCAACCCGCGCGCAGACCTTGTGGGTTCAAAAAAAATCTTTGCAGGCGCGAGAGTTCAGGAGCGGCAGGGGCTGGCGTGGTGTTCATGCAGGGATGGATGCCTCGCAGGTGAGTATAGCGTGCGGGGCCAGGGCATTTTCGGTCAGAGTATTTACGGAGGGGAAGGGGACAATGTATCCCACTCTAGCCGCAAAGAGCGCGGCTAGAATGGGGCACCCGATCGTTCTCTATCGATACGGAACCGCAGATTCCTCGACTCGCTGCGGCTCGCTCGGAATGACAATTTTTTTGAACAGCGATCGGTATCGTACAACGATGAGTCATTCTGAGCGAAGCGAAGAATCCAGAGAATGCGTACTGCATAGATTCAGCCATCCTCGTCTGGATTCTTCCCATTCGACTCGTCCGCCTTGGGCGGACTCGCTCAGGGCAGGCTGTCGCTGCGCTCCTCAGAATGACTCGATGATTTTTTGAGGAATTGTCATTCCGACCGGAGTCCGGCGTGAGACGGACGCAGTGGAGGGATCTGTGGTTTCGTTGTTGCGGCGTACACAGAACCGCAGATTCCTCGACTCGCTGCGGCTCGCTCGGAATGACAATTTTCATGGAGCGTGGCCTCGCTAGCAGGCAAGGAAATGTGGGTGCGCGCTTGACAGGAGGACGCGGGGCGGCAATGCTAATGGATTCACACTGTTTTTTCTGAGAACACTCCCTGTGGAGTGGATGGAGTTTCCCGGCCCGTGCAGGTTCGCATTTTTTATCACGACAAATGTTTTGATGGCGCGTGCTCCGCGTCTTTGTTTGCACGCTTCCACCGCGAGTGTATTGCGCCGAAGATGGGTGTGCGCGCGGAGTATGCCTTTCACGGTCTGGTGCATCGCGCGGGCGCGTTGTTCGATGACCGCGATTTCATTGGCGACGAGAATGCGATTGTGGACTTCAAATACTCGTCTTCGCCTGCGGTGACTTGGTGGTTTGATCATCATCTGAGTGCGTTTCTGAGTTCGCAGGATCACGAGCATTTTCTGGAGTCGCAGAAAGTTCCCGCAGCACAACGGAGGAAGTTTTACGATGCAGACTCCGTTTCCTGCACCAGTTTTTTGGCGCGTGTGGCGGCGGAGCAATTTGGCATGGACGTGCGTCCACTGGCGGAACTGGTGCATTGGGCCGACATCGTGGACGGTGCGTTGTATGCCAGCCCGGAGGCTGCGGTGGAGATGGCCGAGCCGGCGATGAAGCTGACGATGGCGATTGAATCGGTGCAGGATGCGGGCTTTGTGCCGCGTTTGATTCCGCTGTTGACGGAAAAAAATTTGGCGGAGATTTTGCGCGAGCCACTGGTGGCCAACGAGATGCCCGCGTTGCTGGAGCGGCATGAGCAGTCGCTGGCGCTGATTCGCAAGCGCGCAAGCTGCGAGCAAGGAACGATCTACTTTGACATCACGGATCATCCGCTGGAGGGGTACAACAAGTTCATTCCGTACTATCTGCACCCTGAGGCGACGTACAGCATTGGGCTGAGCCGGTCGAGCTTTCGTACAAAAATTGCCGTGGGTTCGAATCCATGGACGAAGACGCCGCCGGAGAAGATGATGAATCTGGCCACGATCTGTGAGCGCTATGGCGGCGGCGGACATGCGCGTGTAGGCGCGATTTCTTTTCCGCGTGAGAAGGATGATTGGGCGCGGGCCGCAGCGGCGGAGATTGTGGCCGAGCTACGGGCGCACCACGCGAGCCTATAGGCAGCGAACAGAAATCTGAGGAGCGGCGATGCCGAAGTTTCACGTGCAATTTTTGCTGTCGGCCACCGATGCCGCGCAGTTCCCGAAAACAGAGGCCCCCGAAGTGGCGTTTCTGGGGCGATCGAATGTCGGCAAGTCGAGTTTGATCAACGCGCTGCTGGGCGAGCGGGCTGCGCGCGTGTCGTCCACACCGGGACGGACGCGGGCCATCAATTTTTTTGCACTGCATGACACGCCCAAGCAGATCAAGCCGCGCATGATCTTTGCAGATTTGCCGGGGTATGGCTACGCGAAGATTTCCAAAAGTATCTCCGCAGAGTGGCCGAAGTTTATTGAGCCTTATCTGGCTGGGCGGCAGAGTTTGACGCTGTGCGTTTGTCTGGTGGACTTGAATGTGCCGCCACAACAAAGCGATCTGCAACTGGCGGAGTATTTGCAACGCACCGGGCGCAGGATGCTGCTGGTGGGCACGAAGGCGGATCGACTCTCTGGCAATGGATTGGTACAGGCGCGGCGCGCATGGCAGGCAGCACTGTGCGTGGATGCGATGCTGGCGCTCTCTGCGCGCGAAGGCCGTGGCGTGGGGGAGTTATGGAGTGCGATTCAAGAGGCCTGCGCGGCGGATTGATGGCTGATTAAAACTTGTAGCTGATGCCGTAGCGAAGGATGGGGAAGATGCGCGCGTAGTGTAGATCGTTGTTGACGATGACCTCTTCGGCGTAGACATCGCTTTGGAAGCGGCTGAAGCTGTTCACGGGCATGCAATTGATGCCGCCGAGCGCGGTGCAGGCCGAACCGGTGAATTGTATCGATGTGTTTCCGTCGCCAAAGTAGGCAGCACCCACCTCCAATGGAAAGCTGAGATGCACCTTCTTCCAGCGCGGCAGCATATTGCCGTAGCCAACGGTGAACTGCGGCCCTGCGAAGGGGAAGCTGATTTTGGCTGAGCCAGTGAGCGGGTCTGCAGGATCGCTGAAGTAAGTGACATTGTTCAGCGAGAAACTGGTGTTGGTGGGGATGAGTAAATTGGCAGCCATGCGGTTGCCGTTGTAGAGCAACATTCCGGGGCTGATGTGGAATTTTCTGCCGTGCGGGAACCAATCCAAGCTGATCTGTGCCGAGCGCAGGGTGAGGTCGGCCCCGTAAGTGATGCCGCTCTGGGTGATGTTGGTGCTGTAGCTGAATATGTTGAAGTCAGCGCGCAAATTGAAGCGGTTGCCCACGGGAACCGCAGCTTCCACGCCGGGGCCGAGCGTGCTGATGTAGACGCCCATGGCGAAGCTGGAAAAGGCCGGCATGGGCGGCGGCGGCAGCTTGGCGCGCAGGGCGCACTCCTCACCAATGTCATAGGGCACAGTGGAGATATTTTCGTCGAGTGGATCGGCTGGACTGCCCTCTGCGGCTGTGGGGTGAGCAGCGGAGGCGAAGACAGAGGGATCGTTGGGCGTGGCGGCTTCATTGGCGGCAAGGGTGACCGGAGCGATGCGCTTGCCGTCGGGTGGATCGGGATCCAATTGCGCAGTGCAGCGACTGGCAGTGGAGACGAGCGCCACAAGTACGAAACAGATCGAATAAATTTTTGTAGAGCGCAGCATGGAATTCTCCAGACAGTGCGCTTATCGGCGATGCGTTTTTGCAAAACAGAGGGGACGCGGCTGCGCAAGCAAAAAGAACCGCCAGCGCGCCCAATTCGGAACGCGCACAGTACGAACGTGCCTGTGGAGACTCGCGGAGATTTCTAAATTGGGAAAGAGATGCCATTGCAGCGGTGCATCCAGCGGGGCAATGGGTTTCGGTGGGTAGGCAGGGAACCGCAGATTCCTCGACTCGCTGCACTCGCTCGGAATGACAATTTCTTTGAGCAGCGATCGGTATCGTACAACGACGAGTCATTCTGAGCGAAGCGAAGAATCCAGATGGCAATCATTGAATCCATGCATTCGGCATCGTCTGGATTCTTCCCATTCGATTCGTCCGCCTTGGGCGGACTCGCTCCGGGCAGGCTGTCGCTGCGCTCCTCAGAATGACTCGATGATTTTTGAGGAATTGTCATCCCAACCGGAGTCCTGGCGAGACGGACGGAGTGTTTGTCGTGCGAATCTGCTTCGAGTGCGCAATCGATGGATGTGTTTGCATCCACTGCAAGACTGTTCTACGGCGAGATGTGGAGCGTGTGCGGTTGCGCGTTGGCATCCGTCCAGGTCAGCGAGGCGGGGCCATGCAGCGCAGAGCGCAGTGTGGGCGATTGCAGTGCTGCGCACAGGGCTGCGCGTTGAGCGATGGGCAGGGAACAGACGCGCTCTGGAGTGGATTGCCGCAGGAAATATGCGGGAGCGTGTTGCAGCCAATGGCGCGTGATTCGGTGCTCTTCGGGCAAGAGTGAGAGCACTTGCTGATCTATATGCGCCAGATCGCTGCGCGTGGCGGCAATCCAGTGCAGAAGCGTTTCCTCCGCAGAGAGCCTGGGATGGTCTGCGGGTGTGAGTTGCTGCACACCGCGATCTTCAAAAAGCGCCAGCGCAGGCTGCGCGTTGGCGAGGGCCGTGTAGGTGACGGGACGGAAGAGGTACTGCGGCTGTACGCCGCGTGTGGCCAGTTGCGTGAGTGCATCGGCTGGATCGGCGAGGAGGCCGACGGCGATGGGTTGGGATTTGCGCACAGCAATTTTGATCATGCGCAGCGCTTCGTCGAGCGAGTTGACGAGAAAGTCGCAGGCGCGATTTTTTTGCGCAGATTTTTGCAGTGCGGCGTCGGCGTCGATGCCGAGGAAGGATGCGCCAAAGAGTACGGATGCGATGGCGACCTCCGCCCCACATAAATCCATGCCGCAATTGAAGATGAGTGGCGCACTGTGAGTCTCTAGCGCGCGAGTGGGAGGCGACGGCTGCGCAGTTCTATGGTGCAGGGCGAGATAGTTGGCGTAGACGGCGGCTTGGCGCGGTGCAGGGACTGGGCCAGAAGATGCAGTGTGCGCAGTGGGAAGCGAAGCGTTCATGCGGAGCCTGTGCGTGCGGCTACCACTCGGAGTAGGGCGTGCCGTCGCTTCCGGTTTGGTCGGAGCCGCTATGGACATCGGTGATGCCGGGCTGGCTTTGATCGATGCTGGTCAGGTCGTCGGAGTTGACGGTGACCCATGTGCTGTTACTGCGCGTGATGGGGTCCACGGGAATGCTGCGCAGGTAACCAGCCTGCACCAGATCGTCCAGAGATTGCGGTGCTGCTTCCTTGTCTTCCGTATATTGCTCGATGGCGTCGCGCATGGTGTGCAGGTCTTCACGCAGGGCTGCCTCGCGCGCGGATTTAATGGCGGCGATGTAGCTGGGCACGGCGACGGCGAGCAGGATGGCGATGATGAGCATGACCACCATCAACTCCACCAGAGTGAAGCCGGAGGCGGCGCGGGACCGCAGGGTGCGACGAATTGTTT
>JAJZCX010000055.1 GCA_021851625.1 Acidobacteriota bacterium
GATGCATAAAAAACCGCAGATTCCTCGACTGCGGCTGCTGCGCAGCCTGCGCTCGGAATGACAAGGTATTTCTGGCATCACGCACCAATTTTGAAGAGCGTTTACGCGAAGCGGGGGCGATCTTTGACCTTTTTTGCCGGAGCGCCTGCGTAGACGCACCAAGGCTCCAGCGCGCGCGTGGCCACCGAACCCATGCCGAGAATCGCGCCATCGCCTAGATCTGCTCCGGGAGCGACGCAGGCTCGCGCCGCGACCCAGGCGTAGCGGCCAATGCGCATGGGGCAGGAGACGACGGGGAAGGCCGGATCGTTGTAGTCGTGCGTGGCGTTGCTGACGAAGGCCTCTTGCGAGATGACGGCGTGCGAGGCCAGATACAGCGGTGCGTGATTGTTCACGTCGGCGCGGTCGCCAATGAGCACAGCCTCTTCACATTCCAAATTCCACGGTGCCCAGATGCGCGCCTGCGGATAGATGTGGCAGCCGGGGCCGAGTCTGGCTCCAAAGAGCCGCAGCAACAGCGCGCGCCAGCCAAAGGCCAGCCGCGGTGAGGGTCGAAACAACAGCGCCCAGCTTGTGTTCCAAAGCTGGCGGCGGATGCGGTTGCCCAGCGAATAGGGCGAGGTTAAATAGGGGTCGCTGGAGTGCGGTGCTGTTGCGGCTGCGCGAATCTTCTCCGTCTGCATCGGTTCCACCCTGGATTGCTGCGCATATAGTCGTTGTGGCTACTGTATGAAGAACTGCACCAGCGCCGCAACGTTGTTCACAATGTTATACCGTCTGTCAAAACAGGCTTGGGCGCGCTGGTTGAAGGCCGCGCGCTGCTCGGCATTCAAGGCGACCCAGCCTTCGAGCAACTGCACGGTGCCATCGAGCGTATCGGGCGCAACCAGGCCGGCACCATCCTCTTGAATCTCTGGCCAAATGTTGACCTGATCGGAGATGAGCACGGGGCGGCTGCAACCGAGGGCCTCGGCCACGGCGATGCCGAAGTTCTCCTGATGCGAAGGCAGGATGAATGCCTCGCTGGCCAGGAACGATCCCCATTTGCTGTCCCCGGTAAGCAGGCCGGGCCAATGCACGCGATGGTGCAGACCCGCGGCGCGAATGCGCGCTTCCAACGTGGTGCGCATCCCGGTGGGATCGGGACCGGCCATGAGCAAATGCAGCCAAGGCGCGCGTTCGGCCACGCGCAGAAAGGCTTCCATCAACAGGTCGCAGCCTTTTTTGGGATGGATGCGGCCCAGATAGAGAATGAAGCGCTGATCGCGCAGCGCGGGGCAGCGCTCATAAAACGCGCGCAGCAACTGTTGCGAATCCCCGGTGGGGGATTTGGCTCCGTAGGGAACGACTGCACCATTCCATTCGTGCAGCCAGAAACTTTCAGGCGCAAGATTTTGCTCAATGTTGGAGGTGAAGAGCACGCGGCGCGCGTTGCGCAGCACCCAATACTCCGCCAGCGCCCAGTAAACCCACTTTTTGACGTGCTTGAGCGGATAGCGGCGCTTGAACCACGGGTCCAACATGCCATGCGTGAGCTGCACGTAGGGCGTTTTTCCGCGCATGGCCAGCCACGTGCCCCAGCTTTGGTATTGCCAGATGCCGTGAATGATGACTGCGTCGAAGTGATGCAGATTGGCGCGCAGCCAGGGAATCCAGCGCGGCGAGTAGCCGTAGACGCCCAAGGCCGGCCCCAGCGCGTGCACGGGAAACTCAATGCCTTCGAGGAATTTTGAGCCGGGTGCGTCCAAACATGCGACCTCGCCAATCATGCCCAGGCTGGGATAGGTGCCAACGATCTGGCGCACGAGCTGCGCGGGGCCGCCGTACTCCGGTGCAAGCGAGCGGATGACATGCAACTGGCGGATGGGGCGGTTCATAAGTGGCTCTCCATGCGTGCAGAGTTGGCGTGGCGATTTTGCTTCCAGCGGGCCGCATCGGCAAAGGCGGTGAGCAGGCCGGTGATGTCGTGGTCAAAGGTGAACTGCGCGATGCGTGCGCGACTGCGCTCACCCATGGCACGGCAGATTTGCGGGTCGCGCAGCAGGCTGTGCAATGCAGCGGCCAGTGCGGGAATGTCTCCAGCAGGAACGACGCGGCCATTGTCGCCGTCGGTGACGAGATCGGGCTGGCAGCCCACTTGATCGCTGACGAGGACGGCGCGGCCTGCGGCCATCACTTCATTGATGGCCAAGCCCCACGGCTCATGCACCGAGGGCAGCACAAACACATCGCAGAAATCGTAGAGCGGCGGCAGCTCGGTTTGATTGCGGAAGCCGAGCAGGCGAATGTCATGTGCGGCTCCGGCCTGCGCGATGCGGGCTTCGATTGCGGCGCGCTCCTCGCCATCGCCAACGATGAGTAGATAGGGGCGTGCGGATTCAGGAAGATTCTTTGTGTGGAGCAAGTAGGCTTCCACTAGATCGATGCAGCGCTTGCGTGCAATCAGCTTGGCGGCAAAGAGAATGACGGCGCGGCCCGGCTGCAAGCCGAGCGCAGCGCGCAACTGCTCGCGCTGCGGAGCAGCCAGCGCAGCTTGTTCTGCGAAGAAGTCATTGTCCACGGCGTACGGCATTGGGTAGATACGGCTGTTTGCACCGAGATAATGCCGCCAGTAGGCCGTGTTCTGCTCCCCTACGCTGAGCACCCCAAAGATGAAGGGGCGCAGCAGGCGGAAGAAGAGATTCTTCGCAAACAGTTTGACGCGGCCACGGGGATGGTCAATGAGCGTGGAGTCCGTGCGCAGCAGTACGGGGATGCCGAGCAGTCGAGCGGCAAGCAGGGCCTGCAATGAGTTGAGTGAAGCGTAGCCGTGCAGCCAGAGCACGTCGAAGTTGCCGCGCCGCAGACGCGAGAAGATGCCATGGCAGAGCGGACGAAAAAAATGGATGGGTGGGCCGTCGAGCAGGCGCGGCAAAAACTCAGCGCGGTAGCCGTCGAGCAGCGGCACGTCCCAAGCAACGGGTACGCCGAAGCCTTCGTCGTTGTAACTGCGGAGGGAAAAATCCGAGGCATAGAGCACCGTTAAATCCACCGAGGGCTGCGCAGCCAGCCGCCGCAACAACGGCGACTGGTATTGGATCGGGTGACTGAGCAGATAGGCGGCGCGCAGCATGGCTAGCTCTTCGATGTAGGGTGTGATGCTATGCAGATGGGTGCGATGCACGTGTTGGGGTAGTACTTGGGCCAGGCTTGACGTAGTACGGCAAGAATCTGTGCGTAGTATGGGCTGTCCTTGCGAATGGCGATGCCAAAGTTAAAGGCATCGGCAATGTAGTCGTAGTTGGTTTGAAATGCAGGATTCAAGAAAAGTTTTTGTCGCCATACATCATAGAAGTCAGAATTTGGCATCCAAATAAGATCCGGTTTTTTTTGTAAAATGTATTCTGCTGAAAATCCAGTTCTAGCGATTACATTGTCATTAAGTCCTCCCATGTCAATAATAGGAAGATTGTGGCACTGAGCTGACAAGTATCCGTCTTCTCCAGCAGCAATCTTGACACCATAGGGAAGTTTGCAGGCAACATCATTGCTAAAAGCAACCAAATCATTCTGCCATGGGAGTTGCGGCAATATAGGATCATTGGATCGAAAAGATCGCATATAGGTTTCCACGAATGGATGCTTTGTAATCTGTATTGCGAATTTCCATACGGACAGGCCATAGGAAATCGTCGCAGTAGAAGTAATTGCGGTGGCAATACAAAATCGCACCAACAAGCTCTTGGCTGAAATCAGTATGTTGTTTGCCAGGTAAAAATCAACAACCGCGAAAGCTGGAATAAAAAAATACGGCAAGTATGCGCAATAATAACGACCAGCTTCCCCTGAAAGCTGGATGATAGTGGATAAATATAAAAATGTTAAAAACGTTGGAACAAGGAAACAGAAAATTAATCGAAGGTTTTTTTTCGAAGCCGTCATAACTATTGCCGCCAAGCAAACAACCAGAAGTCCGCTAAAATCAAATAAATTGATTGGCCATATATTCCAATATATGTTGGCGATGCTTGTCGATTTTGCATAAAAACTTAACGGTAGTGCAGTGCCGAAATATATCTTGCAGGAAACAAGTTCAAACCCAATGAGCAGAAAAGTAAAAAATAAAAAATGAACTAGGCGTTGAATTTTATTTTGATTTACGAAGAAAACAATAGCAAGACTTGGCAGCATTAGATCGCAAATGCCGCTTTCTGGGCGCACACTGTAAGCAAAAAATGCCGCTATGGGTAGAAGCTTCCAAGTGTTCTTGGTTGTTGCCTGACGAATGATTTGAATGGCTAACAGGCAAACCATAGAGTTAGCCATAAGTGAAAGCATGGTCTCCATGCCCCCGGTTGCATTGGTAAGAAATGTTGTGCTGAGCGTGCAGAAGCAGATCAAGATACAGAATATATTCCACGGCTTTATTAATATCGATGATTGCGATTGCTTGGACAGTACGAGGGCAACCAAGGCTACCGTCAAAAGAAAAAACACTGAAGAGGCGAGATCCAGAGCGATTTTTGGACTGACTGGAAGACAGCTGAAAGCGGTAACGACGAATAACCACGGGAGGCTCGTAGTGCCGTAGACATGCGGGCCACTTGGATTCCATGCGATGGAATGATAGTGGTGCAGATTGTAGGCATAACGATAAAACATGAATGCATCGTCGTAAATAAATAATTGAGTGCGTGTAATGTGAAGTGTCCAAGCCGTCAAGGAGAAGGCGGCTAGGATGATTGAGGCACCGGCCGTACAGAAGGTTCTCACTTCGGCTTGCAGTCGCACCGCATCCTCCTGTGTGTCTTCAAAATATTTTCTACGGCAGAAGCGGAATTGCGTAGAGCAGGCCGAGAGCGATGCCGGCGGCTCCGCCCTTGACGCCCGCCTTAAAGCTGTTCGGCGGGATGAAGACGATGTCGTCGTTTTGCAGCACGGGGTCGGGAGCTTTGCCGAACATTACTTTTTTCAGGTTGACGTGAATCTCTTCGCGCTTGGTGCCGACCGTGCGAATAATGCGCGTTTGGCTGCGAGTTGCCTCATAATTAGCGCCGCCAGCCAGCGCGACCGCCTGCATCAGCGTCATCGGCGTACCATTCGCCAATGGATAGGCGCTCTGCGCTCTGACCGCACCGACAACATAGACGACACCGGTGCGCGGCACAATGATCTGGTCGCCGGGATAGACCAAGATATTTTCTGCGGAGGCCTGCATCAAATCTGGTCCAAGCTGCACCAGCAACGGCTGCGGTGCGCTGGGGCGCAGGATGGAAATCGTGTGGCTGGCAGTGTGCGTCAGACCGCCAGCAGCGGCAATCACATCCAGCAGGCGCATTGCACTAAAGGCTGGCATGGGATGTGGCGTGTTCACTTCTCCGGTGACGGTGATGACGTCATGCACAGAGTCCAGCACGGTGATGGTGACGTCGGGATTGCGGATCATGCCCGCAGCGTCGAGCGTGTCGCCAATCTTAAGCTGCGCCTGTTGCAGGGTGAGTCCGTCGAGTTGCACGGGGCCAACCAGCGGCAGATCGGCGCTGCCACTGGCGTTAATGCGTACTTTGCTGTCGTAATCCTTCACGTTGTATACGGTAACTTCGATCAGGTCGCCAGAGTACAGGTGCAACTCCGGTACGACTGGGGCAGCGGTTTGTGCGGGCGTCGCCATGGCGGGCAACGGCGGCGGGCTGTCGTTTTTTCCGGGAGCGGGGCCTGCAAACTGCGCGTGCGCAGCCAGCGTAGCCAAAGTCGCAATGCAGAAGAGCGCAGAGCAGCGCGCAGCACGGAAAGCGGTTGGGTACAAATTGCGCCGCATCATTCCCCATTCTCCTTGCGCCAGAAAAATGGCCATTTGCGCTTGGCCGGTGGCATTTCCCCCGGGCCACGGTCGTTGAAATAGGAGTAGCGCTGATAGCCGTAATAGCCATAGTAGCGCTGCGAGGATGTATCGACGGCATTGATGACGGTGCCCCCCATGCGAACATCGGCGCGCTGCATCAGATCGCGTGCACGGCGCACGGAGTGCTTGCTGGCGCGACCGTAGCGCACGACCAGCAGTACGGCGTCCGCCTGTGGCGCCAGCACGATGCCGTCGGTGATGGTCAGAATCGGCGGCGAGTCGAGCACGATGTATGTGTAGTGTTTGCGGCATTCGAGGAGCAGATCGCTCATGGCCTTGGAGACGATCATCTCGGTTGGAAACGGCGGCACTGGGCCGCTGGTGAGCAAGGAAAGATTGGGAATGTCAGGAACCGATTGCAGCGCTTCGTCCAACGTATTGCTGCCGCTAAGCACGGTGGAGAGGCCGATCTTTCCGCTGACGCCAAAACGGCTGTGCACGGTGGGACGGCGCAGATCGGCGTCGATGAGCAGCACCTTGGCATCGCGGTAGGCAAGGATGCTGGCCAGGTTGGTGGCCACGGTGCTTTTGCCTTCGGCGGGTGTGGAGCTGGTGACAAGAATCAATTGCGGCGGCTGGCCAACGCCAGAGAGCATCAGTGCCGTGCGCAGCGAGCGGAAGGCTTCGGCAAATTGCGAGTTGGGCTGGCCGAGCACATCCACATTGCGCATGGCTGCGGAGCGGGTGTCCTCTGCAATGGAGCGCGGCAACAGCTTGCGCGCGCGGGGAATCACGGCTAGCGATGGCAACTCAGAGATGGTTTCGATGTCATGCACCGTGCGCAGGCTGGTGTCCAAGCTATCGACAAAGAAGGCCAGCGCTACGCCGCCAAAGAGGCCAAAGAGCAGGCCGACCATCACACGCGAACTGCGCGACATGCCGCTGGGATACAGAGGAATGCGCGCCACGTCGATGATGTCAATTTCGCTGCTGGCCAAGCCGGATTCGATGCCCGCTTCACGCAGTCGGCTGAGCAGGCCTTCATAGAGCGCGCGGTTGGATTGATACTCGCGCTGGAGCAATTCGTACTGGGCCAGATCGTCGCGCTGCTTGTAGGCTCCGGCCAGTTCTTTGTCCAGAGCGGCCTGCGTCATCGACTTGTTTGAGTTGGCCGTATCGAATTCGGTTTTGGCCTCGGCCATGACGCGCTTTTGTTCCTGATTGATGGCCTTCTGCGTCTGCTGCATCTCGGCCTTCAACTGCCGAACTTCGGGATAGTTGGGGCCGTATTGCGTGTTGAGTTGCGCGGCCTGGGTTTCCAGATTGGTCTCTTGATTGCGCAGTGTGGCCAGCAGCGTGGCGTTGGACGATCCCATCACGTTGGGGCTGCCGTCGATCAGGTCTGGGTTGGTGCTGGTCAACATCCGGTAGCGCGCTTCGGCCAAAATACTTTGGATTCTGGCTTCCGATGCTGCGCGGGAGAGATTGTCCAGCGTGTCCATTTCTAGATCATGCGTTTGATCGCTGAAGCCAAGCACACCCAGCCGCTTCTGCATCCCGACGAGCTGCTCTTGCGAATGCTCCACGCTTTGCCGCAGGTCGTCGAGTTGCCCTTGCAGCCATTGCGAGACGCGCTGCGTGGAGGCGTAGCGCGTCTGGAAGCTGCGTTCGACGTAGTTCTGGATCAGCGTGTTGACCACTTCAGCAGAGAGTTTGGGCGACAGGCTGGTGTATTGAATGCTGATGATATCTGTCTTCGGGATGCGCCCCACCTCCAAGCCGCCCCCCAAGAAGCCGATCATGGAGTCTTGCACGCCGCGATCATTCGGGTCTAGATGATGCACCGGGGACTTCGGCCCCAAGAAGGTGGGGTTGTCTTCGATGCGCATTTCCTGAGCTGTTTTCAGCAGCAGGCTGCCACTTTGCAGAATGGCGACCTCGGTCTCCAAGCGAATGCCCAAGTCCTCTTGGCCCACGCCGGGCTGGCCTTCGACGCGATATTCATTCGACGCGCCGGGCCGTACTTGGATGGTTGCGCCTGCTGTATAGACCTTGGGAGTGGTGACGGCCTTGACCACGCCGATGACGCCGCCGATAAAGGCTGCGGCCAGCACCAACCACTTGCGTTTGCGCAGGGTCAGCAGGTTTTCTGAGAGCGCATTGCCTTCTTCATTCGTAACCCAGCCGCCGCCAGTTTGAAAGCTGCGCGGGGAAAAGGCAGTGCGTTCAGGAGCATTTTGTTCCGGTGCGTTCATGCGGAGACGAGGCTCCTCCGCACCCGGAATGTTCCGGGCCGCGCCAGCAGCAAATCTTGCATTGCAATCGTGCGCAAATTCGTCCCGCTCCCCTT
>JAJZCX010000056.1 GCA_021851625.1 Acidobacteriota bacterium
CACGCACGATCAAGACCTGATCGATGAAGTGGCCACGCGCATCTGGCACTTTGAAGGCGGCACCATCCACGACTTCAAAGGCCCCTACGCCGAGTTCGAACAGGCGCACGCGCTGGCGGCAAAGTAGGGCGACACGAACAGCGCAAAAATTGCTGAGGCCCACGCGGGCCTCAGCTCGGGCTTACGCTTAGCTCCATTCGGGAAACTGCGTTCGATTCTCATCCAAGGCCGCGATGGCACGCATATCCCCAGCATCCAATGCGAAGTTGAAGATGGCCAAATTTTCGCGGCGATGTTGCGGGTTCGACGAACGCGGGATAGCGATGACCCCCCGCTGATGGTGCCAGCGCAGTACAACCTGCGCAACGCTTTTCCCATGCTTCGTGGCAATCTTCTCCAACACAGGATTGGTAAATAGACCGTTGCGACCTTCTGCGAACGGAGCCCACGCCTCCATCTGCACCCCAGCGGCACGCAACGACGCTCGTTCCGCCGTCTCCTGAAAAAATGGATGGGTTTCCACCTGGTTAATTGCAGGCTTCGTCTTCGCTCCTGCAGTTAGGCTGGCCATTTGCGCAGGGTCAAAATTGCTCACACCAATCGCCCTGATTTTTCCGGCTGCGTTCAACTCTTCCATGGCCCGCCAAGACCCGTTCACATCTCCACGCGGTCGATGGATCAGATAAAGATCGAGGTATTCGAGCTGCAGCTTATCGAGTGTCGTTTGGAATGCTCGCTTCGCAGGCTCATGCCCGGAATCGTCCACCCAAATTTTCGAGGTGACAAAGAGAGACTTGCGGTCCATGCCGCTCTTCTGGATCCCAGCTCCAACTGCTTCCTCGTTTTCATACACCTTCGCGGTATCAATCAATCGATAGCCAGCGGCAATTGCGTCTGTGACGCTTTCCCTGCACACATCTCCGCGTAGACTGTATGTCCCAAACCCAAGCATCGGCATCATCACTCCGTTACCAAGCCGCACCTGCGGTATGGAATCCTGGCTCTTGGCCGTGGCCCATCCGATGCGTCCAAGGGCTGCCGCCCCCGCAACAAATGCGCCACCCTGCAGCACCGCGCGGCGGGTTATTGTGCCAGTTTCTTCTTCGTTGCCAATATTTTTCATATTGTTTCCACCTTCATTGGGTTCAGTAGAGCGTCCGTACGACTAACAACCCCATAGTACAGATGGCCGCGCATTTCGTCATATTGGCGCTTTTCGTCAATCGTCGATCTGCGCAGTGGTTAGGAAAGGTAGGATTCAGTTCTGTACAGTCTCTCGGAGACTAAAGTCGCGTTCAGTATGCTGCATGGGATGGGATGGACCGAAGCCTATCCCTTGCAACCCAGGATTCATCCTAGTTGAGTTAATCCATCCAACGGAAACGCGCACTAAGGTGTCACAGATGTTGGCTGGGCGATAATTCTGACAGAGGATCGAAAGATGTGGCAGTCGCTATATTTCGCGTCATAGACGAGTTCGTCGGGAGAGTTCAGTTCTTTTAGCCACGCGGTTGCGCGGACATTTTCTGGAAGAAGATAGCTTTTCTGTCCCAAGGATACAAGGCTGTAGTCTGTCTTTTCCACTACATAGTACGGTTTAGTTGAGTAGAGATGGATGAAAATCTTTTTCACTTGGTTCGAATGCGCCTGCTCCTGACACTCAACATTGGGCAGCGTGGCGATGGTGGATGCGATGCTGGCACGGACTCCGGCCAGAACCTGCTGTACCGTGGGATCCTGCGTTGGCTTTGAGGGCTTGGGTTCCGTTTGTACTTGCGCCGAAGCCGTAAACGGAAGCAGCAGCGCGGAAAGTGTGAAAATTTGTGCAATCACGAAACGAGACAGCGACTTCAAAGGCGCACTCTCCGTTGTGGGAAGTTAGCGGAAATGTTATTCGATACTATCACCACAATAAAGCCATTTCGAACACTAGGCATTCTGCATCGAACCTGACAGATACATGCCAGTGATTGCTGGGCAGGAAGAGAGCAATCGAACGCGAAACCTCGGACGATGTATGTACGACGGAACTTCTCCCAGAAGAGCAAGCAGTCCTGTCGCCGGATGCTGCAGTAGCCGAACATTCTCATCTTGGACGAACCAATGAACCACGCATACCTATCCTTGAGCTGTGGGGGTAGCTCTACCAAGCCGCTGGACTTACCCCCCCTTGTAAAGAGATGCTGCGCCGATTGTAGGTGTTTGTGGGGAGAGAATTTCTTACCCACGACGAGTCATTCTGAGCGCAGCGAAGAATCCAGCGAATCCACGCTGCATCGACTCAGCCATCACCCTCTGGATTCTTCACTGCATCCGCTTTCGCGGACACCGTTCAGAATGACTCGTCGTTTTTGCGGGATTGTCATTACGACCCCTTCGGCTCCGCTCGGGGCAGGCTGCGTTCCCGCAGGGAACGCAGTGGAGGGATCTGCGGTTCGCCTCCTGCGCTTCGCAATGTGCGTGATTAGAATGGGGGACCCCAGCAACCGCAGATTCCTCGACTCGCTACGCTCGCTCGGAATGACAAGGTATGTGTGTTGTGCGGAGTCTTCGCCCAGAAGGCCAAGATGTTTTGATGCGAACAGAATGACGAAGGTATGGATGCGCGCTGGGTTGGCTACTGCACCTGTACGGCGTCTGACGGAGTCAATTCCGCCATCTGGCCCACGGTGATGCGCATGTAGCGATAGGGATTGACCGGAGTACCGTGCACATGGACTTCATAGTGCAGGTGCGGGCCGGTGCTGCGTCCGCTTTGCCCCACATAGCCGATGATCTGGCCGCGGCTGATCGCTTCGCCCGTCTCCACCGCCATCGAGGACAAATGCGCGTAGAGCGTTTCGATGCCGTGGCTGTGATCGATTAAAATTCTGCGGCCATAGCCGCCGTCCAGATTGGCCGCTTCCACCACGCCGTCAGCGGTTGCGTAAACGGGCTGGCCATACTCGGCGCCAATGTCGATGCCGCGATGAAACTCGCCCTCACCCTCGCCGCCCATGGGATCGGTGCGCTCGCCAAACGAACTGGTGATGCGACCCATCACAGGCCACAGCGTCGGCGAACTAGCCAAGCGCTCCCAATCTTCCAGCGTATCCGCGCTGCCCAACCCTACAGAGAGCGCGCTGGCCGCCACGCCAGAGATTGCCGTCAGGCGCAGCGCGTCCAACTGCCCGACGGTGGCCGCGTAATCATCTTTGGTCAGGGCATCCGCATTCAACCCGGCGGCAACGGTGGTCGCACTGGGCGCGGCCTTTCCCGTAAGAATTTTGGATTGGCGCAGACCATACAGCGCAGAGACTTCACCTGCCAGGGAACCCAGCGAGGCCACTTGAATATCTTTTTGCTTCACTTCGCTTTGCAGTTGCAGATAGTCGCGGCGCAGCGCTTCATGCTCGCTGCGAATCTGATTAAAGCGCTCGGTCTTCAGCAGCATGCGCGTATAGGAGCCAGCCAAGCCCGTAATGGTGAACAAGCCTACCACCGCCGCCGCCACAAACATGTAGGCGTAGCGCATGGCAATCGGCACCTTGTTCAGGTTGCCCTGCTCATCCCGCGTCACGTATACGATGTAGCGCCGACGTTGCAAAATCCTTCTCCCTAATCGCTGCAAAAACTGCTCAACTTCTCTGCGGATCGCCGCGCACAAAAATTCTGTCCTAGACTAACTCCCCACGCCGCACTCTGCGCAACCGCTGTGCCAAAACACACCGCTGGACGGCTATCGCCAACCGCTTCCGGTACTTCCGTTCGTGAAAGCAGTGTTAACTGTAACAAAATGCGTCGGGGTTGGTCAACGCAACTGCACGTTGGCTGCACAGATTCCCTGTGGAAATCTTAATCCTCTCCGTCGCACGGATTCAAGATTGCCCTCCGCCTGCCCTGTATCTCGGCAGAAAAATCCCGTAGCATGAGGGCTGCAAGATGCCCGCCTCACCCAAAGAACGCGCCTTGCTTTCCGCTCTGCGTTCCCGCGTTGAACGCCGAGCCAAACTAGGCTCCACAGGCCGCGTACCGGTGCGCGTCGGCATCGGCGACGATTGCGCCGTATTGCGGTTGCCTCCGGGGCAAGAATTGCTCATCACCACGGATATGTCCTTGGAAACAATCCACTTTCGGCGAGACTGGCACGCACCGGAATCGGTCGGCCATCGCTGCCTGGCCCGGGGCTTGAGCGATCTGGCCGCCATGGGAGCTACCCCGCTCGCGGCCTTTTTGTCCCTCGCCTTACCGCCGGAGTTACTCGCCCAGCAACGGGGACGGCCCGCGTGGCAGGAAAGATTTTTCTCCGGGCTGTTGGCGTTGGCCGACAAGTGCAACGTGGTGCTGGCTGGAGGCGACACAGCGCAGTCTCCCGCCTACAAAGGAATCCAAATTGGTAATACCCGCACGGGTAACTTTGGTTCCAAGCGGCACGGCTCAACCGGCTTGGCCTTGGCCGACATCGTTCTGGTAGGCAGCGCGCCGCGCGGTCGAGCACTGTTGCGCTCGACCGCGCAACCCGGCGATTGCATCTACGTGACCGGACATCTGGGTGGCGCGGCGGCGGAGTTGGCGCTGCTGCAAAAAAATCCCAAACGCTTTGCGCGCGTGTGTGATGAGAATGCCAACGCGCACGACTTGCTGGCAGCGCGCGCCGTGCAGCATCCGCATCTCTTTCCGCAGCCGCGACTGGCCGTGGGGCAGGCACTGTTGCAGCGACGTTGGGCAACATCAGCCATCGACATTAGCGACGGTCTCTCGACCGATCTCGACCATCTTTGCGAAGAGTCCGGCGTCTGCGCGGAGATTGAAGCAGTGCGGCTGCCGCTGCATCCATTGGCCGCTGCCCGGCCCGATGCGCTACACCTGGCTCTGCACGGCGGCGAAGATTACGAACTGCTCTTTACCGCCGCTGCGACCACGCGCCTACCGCGTAGCATCGCGGGTGTGCCCATTGCCCGCATCGGCCAGATTCTTCCTCGGCGAAAAGGCTCGCAGCCACGCATGCTCATCCTGTGCGCCGATGCCAAGCGCGCCGTGCCACTGCATGCCGCTGGCTGGGAACACTACGGTTAGGCTTTGGCTGCGCGAAGCGAAATATTTGGCACCCATTTTTTCATCTGCGCGATGCAATCCATGTCCAAGGGAGAAGAAGTTTTCGACAGAACTGCGTCCACACAGCCTTGCGTGCGAAATTCTTGCAATACCCACCGGCGGATTCCATACGAATGCAAATCTTTCGCCATACAAAGCATGTCCTCGCGGGATAAAAGCAAATGATGCATGGTCGTCCGCAACTCGTAATCGATGCCGCTGGAGAGAAGCCAGTGCAGGGACTGCCGCGCCTGCTCCCCGCTGCCCGATACGCCGGTCACTTGCACATAGCGATCGAAAGGAGCCTTGATGTCCATCCCCACCCAATCCAGATTGGGCAGGAGGGAGTGGAATAAATCGGAGTGGATGCCTGCTGTGTGCAACGCGGAGGCAAAGCCCATGCTCCGCACTTCGCACAGCGCCGCAAGCAGAGCCGTTTGCTCTGTGGCTTCGCCGCCGCTAAATACCACGCCATCCAACAGTCCGCGTCGACGGTACAACCAAGCATGAACACTCGACCAAGCAAGCGTAGCGTGCGTACGCACAGTACGCAAACCAGGATTGTGGCAGTACCGGCAGCGCAAAGAGCAGCCTTGTGTGTAGAGAACCGCACTGAGCCGTCCGGGAAAATCCAAGGTGCTGAAGGGCGTGATGCCTCCCAGTACCAGATCGTCCGGTTTCATTCCGAACATCCGACTGGTTCCACAAAAAATCTTCGTTCCTTGTGTTCGCCAAACTTGCCGACGTTGAAGGAAGAGACGGGACGATGGTAGCCCATCACGCGCGTCCATACTTCGCAGGGCTGGCGTTCTTGATCCGTCAAAGGGAACGCGGTTGGTTCGACTGTTTCTGTGACATCCATATTCATGACAATCCTCCTGAGTGTTTTGCAAGAAAGCTGTTTGTGTTGCCAATCGCACTATCAGGCAGTCTTACGATGCAATTTTTCTGCGATCTTTTGCTGGTCGCAGAGCGGACAAAATGGATGTTCCCCCGATAGATACCCATGCACCGGACAAATGGAAAATGTCGGCGTAACCGTGATGTAGGGTAGGCGGAAACGCTCCAACGCGCGGCGCACAAGCTGCTTGCATGCTGCGGCACTGGAGATTCGTTCTCCCACATACAAGTGCAAAACCGTACCCCCGGTGTACTTGGCTTGCAGCGCCTCTTGTCGCTCCAAGGCTTCAAATGGGTCATCCGTAAAGTTCACCGGCAATTGAGAAGAGTTTGTATAGTACGGATTTTGGACAGATCCGGCCTGCAAAATATCTGGGAATCGCTTGCGATCTTCTCTGGCGAAACGATAGGTTGTGCCCTCAGCAGGCGTGGCTTCCAAGTTGTACATGTGCCCAGTCTCTTCTTGGAATGCAGTCATACGAGTGCGAATATGATCCAACACATCGCATGCGAAACGGTGTCCCGACGGATGGGTAATGTCTTGAGCGTCCGCAGTAAAATTTCGAATCATCTCATTGATGCCGTTCACTCCAATGGTGGAAAAGTGATTGCGCATCGTGCCCAGATATCGTTTGGTGTAGGGAAACAGCCCATCCTCCATGGAACGTTGAATGACCTTGCGCTTCATCTCCAAACTATTCTTTGCCATTTCCAGCAAGACATCCAAGCGTTGGTATAGACCGGAGGAGTCACCCCGAAACAAGTAGCCCAAGCGCGCGCAGTTGATGGTGACAACTCCGATCGATCCCGTTTGTTCGGCTGAGCCAAACAACCCGTTACCGCGTTTGAGCAATTCTCGAAGATCCAACTGCAAGCGGCAACACATGGAACGAATCATGTTGGGCTTCAATTCTGAGTTAATAAAGTTTTGAAAATAAGGCAGGCCATATTTGGCCGTCATGGAAAATAAAAGTTCGGCATTTTCTGAATCCCAAGGAAATTCCTGCGTAATGTTGTATGTCGGAATGGGAAACGTGAAAACTCTGCCTTTGGCATCCCCTCGCATCATCGTTTCAATATAGGCACGGTTAATCATGTCCATTTCCGCTTGCAAGTCTCCATAGCAGAACGGCATTGCCTCACCAGCAATCAAGGGGGTTTGCTGGCAAATATCTTCTGGACAGACCCAATCGAAGGTGACGTTTGTAAACGGGGTCTGACTTCCCCAACGCGAAGGAACGTTCAGGTTGTAAATGAACTCCTGCATATTTTGCAGAACCTGCTCATAGGTAAGGCTGTCCTTGCGCACAAAGGGAGCCAGATAAGTATCGAAAGAACTAAATGCCTGGGCACCGGCCCATTCATTCTGCAGGGTGCCAAGAAAGTTCACCATTTGCCCGATGGCACTGGACAAATGACGCGGGGGCGCTGCCTCAACCTTGCCAGAGACTCCATTGAATCCTTCTTGCAAAAGAACTCGGAGAGACCAGCCCGCGCAATAGCCCGCCAGCATGTCCAGATCGTGAATGTGGATGTCTCCCTCACGATGCGCCGCCGCAATCTCTTGTGGGTAAACATGGCTGAGCCAGTAGTTGGCTACCACCTTCCCCGCCACGTTGAGGATCAGCCCGCCCAAAGAGTACCCTTGGTTAGCATTGGCGCGCACCCTCCAATCCTCCTGTGCCAGATATTCATTGACAGAAGAGACAGCATGGACGACAGCCTGTCTGTCCTTGCGCAGTCGGCTGTGCTGTTCCCGGTATGCAATATAGGCACGGGCTGTCTGGAAATAGCCTGCGTCCATCAGCACCAATTCGACGTGGTCTTGAATCTGCTCAATCGCTGGTATCTGCTGTCCGATCGAAAGTCGCAGCTTCTGTAGAACTTGCTCGGTCAGGCTCTGCGCGGTCGTCACCGCAAATTCTCCTGCGGCTTGGCCAGCACGCGCTATGGCAGAGCTAATGCGTTCGGCATCAAACGGGGCCTGCGTTCCATCCCGTTGCAGAATGTGCGTCCATGCGAGGGACGGTGTTCCCCTTGTGTGCTGGAATTCTTCCTCAATATGCATGTGTATTGCCACTCCCATCCATTGTATAAATAGTCTTTATAGGCCCAACATATTGTGCATGTCAAGGAATTCCGCTAAAGGCTGCAAAAAACGGCACCCGCTTC
>JAJZCX010000057.1:0-2214 GCA_021851625.1 Acidobacteriota bacterium
ATGTGGTGCTGCGACAAGTGGCTGCCATGCCTGCGATGCAGCGGCAGCAGAGCCTGCGCCAGCAAAAATCTCTGAGCGGGAATGGGGTTTCAACCATCACCGCGACCAAGGCAGAGTACGCAGCAGCGGCTCAACTGGTCACACTGACCGGCAGCCCACATTTTCAAAATGCGGACATGGAGATGTTTGCAAACGCAATGCAATTCAATCGTACAACTGGAGAAATGACAGCAACGGGCGGCGTGCAGGCGACACTGCTGAGCGGTGCGCAAGGAGCAGCACTTTTGCGCGGAGCAAATGTGCCTGGCACAAGCGGAGATGCAGCCACGCATATCCTCGCGGATCACGCACTGTTGCGGCAAAAGGATCACACCGCGGATTTTTCTGGCAACGCGCGGCTGTGGCAAGGTACGAATGTGATTGAGGCTCCAGCATTAGAATTTTTGCAGACGCAGCAGGAGGTCATTGCATCTGGCGCCGGCGCGGCAGGTGCGGTGCATGGAACCTTTGTGCAGGCACCGCAGGCTGGAGCACAAATTCATGCGGCTGCGGCGATGCCAGTGAATGTTACGGGCGACGAACTGGTCTACTCCGATGCGGAGCGCAAAGCACATTGGACGGGCAGAGTCACCATGACCATGCAGACTGACCAGATGCAGGCCGATGTGGTGGACTTGTATTTGCAGCCAGCGCAACCCACGGGCGCGGATGCAAATTCATCTTCAAATATAGGCGTCTTCACGGGGCAATCGTCCGTCGAACGCTTTGTGGCGCAGGGCAATGTGCAGCTTGTGCAGCCGGGCCGAAAGGGAACTGGAGATCGAATCGTCTACACTGCCAGTGACGGGCATTTTGTGCTGACGGGGACGGAGAAACAGCCACCGCTTTTGGTGGATGCAGCGCAAGGCTCATTGACGGGGCGCGCTTTGGTTTTTGCATCGGAACAGAATACGGTGCAGGTTCTTGGCGGGCAACAACCAACAACAGCAGTGACGCGGGTGCAGAAATAATGCAGCGACTCTTTACGGAGCATTTGGCCAAGACCTATCGCGGGCGGCAGGTGGTGCGCGGCGTGAGCCTGGAGATTCATCAGGGCGAGGTCGTGGGTCTGCTTGGCCCCAATGGTGCAGGCAAGACGACGAGCTTCTATATGATCGTCGGCTTGATTCAACCGGATGCGGGGCGCGTGTTGGTGGATGGTACGGACATTAGTCGCATGCCGATGTACCTGCGCGCGCGCAACTTTGGCATCAGCTACCTGCCGCAGGAGCCGTCGGTATTTCGCAAGCTCACCGTGGAGGAAAATATTCTTGCCGTGCTGGAAACGCAACCCGGTGGATGGGAACAGCGTCGCACGCGCATGGAAAAACTGGTGGAGCAGTTGAATCTGGGCCATGTGCGCAAGACGCATGGTTACGCGCTCTCTGGCGGCGAACGACGCCGTGTCGAAATCGCGCGCTGCCTGTGCATTGATCCACGCTTTATATTGTTGGACGAACCTTTTTCGGGAATTGATCCAATCGCCGTACATGATTTGCAGGAAATTATCTTTGACCTGAAGGCCAGTGGCTATGGAATTCTGATTACCGACCACAATGTGCGCGAAACGCTTTCAGTGACGGATCGCGCCTACATTATCAATGAAGGAAAAATCTTTCGCACCGGAACACCGGAAGAGTTGGGACGCGATCCTGACGTGAAGCGAGTATATCTGGGCGAGAGCTTCACATTTGGCGATTGATCGTTGATTGACTCCGCATGGCACGGATGTGCGTGCTGAATTTTCTTCTCCCATCACATGTAAACTGAAGGCAATCGAGAACGAAGGTTCAAGGGTACGCATGTCATTTCTTCAGCAAAGACTCAACGTAAAAGTTTCTCAGAAGCAGGTGTTGACGCCTGGCTTGGTGCAGATGGTCAGCGTGCTGGCGCTGAACAAAATGGAATTGAAGGAGATGATCAACGCCGAGATCGTTGAGAATCCCGTTCTGGAGGAGTTGGACGAGAGCGGGCCGGTGCTCGGTGAGGTGCAAGGCGCAGAGGATGCACCGACTGAGGCAGCAGAGATTCCCAAGGCGGAGCGCGATCCCTTCGAAGAGATTGATTTCGGCTCTTACTTTCAAGATTATCTGGACCCTGGTTTTCGCTCGCCCGATGGCGGTGAGACCGATGAGCGTCCTTCCTTTGAAAATTTTCTTTCGCAGCCCAGCACAC
>JAJZCX010000057.1:2224-8134 GCA_021851625.1 Acidobacteriota bacterium
AACTGGGGCCGTTGCATCTGAAGCCTGAGGTGCATGAAGCGGCGGAACTCATCATCGGCAATTTGAATGAGGATGGATATTTAACGGCGAGTGAGGCGGAGTTGCTCGTCTCTCTGGCCGAGGACATGGCAGGCGTACAGCCGAATGCGGATGCACAGAAAGCTGCGGAGACGCCCGCTATCTTGCAAGAAAAAGCAGCAGAAGCGTATCCAGCAGCGCTACGCAATGCACTGGCAGAGGCACTGCGCATTGTTCGCAGCTTTGATCCGTCAGGGATTGCAGCGCGCGATCTGCGCGAGTGCCTGCTGATCCAGATCGATCAGCGTGGGCATGAAGCTGCATTGTTGAATGCTGCCGGAGCAAGCGCAAGCAGTTCTGCCATACTGCAAAAAGATATATCGGAAGCGCTGGCGCATAGCGAAGCCGAGGCAGTGGACGCCTTGGCGCGCAGAATCATTTCTGATCATTTGCCACAGTTGCAAAAACGCGATCTGCGCGAATTGGCCAAATTGACGGGCAGCACCAGCACACATGTGCAAATGGCCATTGATCTCATTCGCAGTCTGGATCCGCGACCGGGACGCCGCTACAACCGTGAAGAGGCGCGATTGATTGAGCCAGATGTGGCTTTTGTAAAGCGCGATGGTGAGTATGTGGTCGTGATGAATGAGGACGACATGCCCACACTGCGTCTGAACCAGGGCTACCGGCGCATGATTACGCAGGGCGGAGCAGATCGCGATGTGCGCGACTATGTGAAGGAGCGTTATCGCTCTGCAATTCAATTGATGCGCAACATTGAGCAGCGTAGGAATACGATTCTGCGCACGTGCGAGGCCATCGTTCAGCGTCAGCAGGAATTTATGGAAGATGGCGTTGAGGCTCTGCATCCAATGATGATTAAGGAGGTCGCCGAGGAGATCGGCGTGCATCCTTCGACGGTGAGCCGAGCCGTGGCCAACAAATATGTGCACACGCCGCAAGGGGTTTTTGAGTTGCGCTACTTCTTCTCTGAGGGCGTCAATGGTCCAGAAGGTGCCGAAACGCCATTGCTACTGCTCAAGCTCAAGGTGAAGAAGATGATCGAAGAGGAGGATCAGCGCAAGCCGTTGACGGACGATGCCATCGCTCTGGCCTTGCGTGAGCAGGGCATCAACGTTACACGACGTACTGTGGCCAAATACCGTGAAGACATGGGCCTGCCCAGCACGCACCAACGCCGCTTGCGCAGTTAGTGCACCGGACAGGTTGATGAATCACACTCCAGTCTGTCATCATCAATCCAACAGAAACAAAGATCACTAGCGAAACAACAACCAGCAAGGAGAAGTTGCATGCAGGCTGAATTTACAGGACGGCGGCAAAAGATTACCAAAGGGCTACGGACGATGGCGGAAGAGGGATTGAGCCGCATTGAGAAGGTGGTGGGCCGCAGCGCCAGTGCGCATGTGACATTCTCACAAGAGAAATATGGACACGCGGTGGAAGTTGCCGTAAAGACCAAACTGCAAATGATTGTGGGCTTGGCCGAAGCGGCGGACTCTGGTACTGCGCTGCGCGTCGCGCTGGAAAAAGTTGAGAAGCAGGCACTGCGCAGCAAAGAGCGCAAAATTGACGCTCACCGCCAAGGTAAGGAAGAGACGGCGGCCAAAGCCGCATCCGGCAAGGCTGATACAAAGGCGAAGCCCGCTACGAAAGCTGCGTTGGATGCACAGGACATGGCTGCGGAGCTACATGTGATTCCTTCCAAGGAATCTGTAGCGAAGAATGCGATGTCCATTCACGAGGCCGTGAAAGAAGCTGAATATAAGGATCGGGATGTATTTGTCTTTCGCGATCACGCCGGGGATGTGAAGGTGCTACATCGGACGAAGAATGGAACCGTGCAGTTGATTGAAGTTCCATAAGCAGCACGCAGCAGTCCACACACAGGGCATAGGGTGAGGGGTTTCGAGCATGAAAGCCAAAAGCAAGAAGCCAACACGCAAGCAGCAGCCGGGTGCTGCTCGCGGCAGTGCGCGCACAAAGGTGCTGAAAGACCAGCGCTCAGCAGGCAATGAGTTAGTGATATTAACGGGACTATCCGGTTCCGGCAAGCTCTCCGCGCTGAAGGCCTTTGAAGATTTGGGCTACTACGCGGTGGACAATCTGCCTGTGGATTTGATTGAGCCGTTTGCAGACTTGATTCGCCAATCCCCGGAGACGCGGCAAGCAGCGTTGGTGGTCGATATTCGCGAGGGATCGCAGTTGGAGAGGCTGCCGAACGCGCTGCGGAAAGTTCGGCAGATGTTGCCCACACGCGTGGTGTTTTTGGAGACAGCAGAGGATGCACTGGTGCGGCGCTTCTCTGAGACGCGGCGTCCGCATCCATTGGGCAAGGGCAACACGGTGCTGCGCTCGATTCACTCCGAACGTAAGATGCTGGAGCCGCTGCGCGACTTGGCGGATGTGGTCATCGATACGACGCGCTTCAATGTGCATGAGCTGCGCGCGCACATCAACGGACTGTTTCAGCCGCAGGATGCAGGAGATAAAAATCTGCTGGTCTCGGCCATCAGCTTTGGCTACAAACATGGAATTCCCCAGGAGGCCGATCTGGTCTTCGACGTGCGCTTTCTGCCCAATCCGCATTTCGTACCAGAGTTTCGTCCGCTCACGGGGCGCGATGCACCCGTGGTGCGCTACATCAATCGTTTTCCCGCGACCAAAGAATTCATCGCGCGACTGCATGAGTTTTTGCTTTTTCTGCTGCCACAGTACATGCAGGAGGGTAAAAGCTATTTGTCCGTGGCCTTTGGCTGTACGGGTGGGCAGCATCGCTCCGTGATGGTGACTGAGCGTATAAAAAAACTGCTGACCAGCGCGGGCTACCGCGTGAAGTGCGTACACCGCGACATTCCCCACTAGCCGCTACATCAAGTGCAGTGCGTCCACGTCCACGGTCAGGTTGCGACGGGGAATCTCTGCGCCTTCGGCAAACTCCAGTAGGCTGCGCACCAGATCCGCCAACTCTTTGCGGCTGGAACTTTTCAAGATGAGATGAAAGCGGTGAATGCGCTTGATGCGCGCGATGGGTGCGGCGGCAGGCCCCAGCACGCGCACATGTGGATGCGGATGCTTCTCCAGCCAGCGGCCAATTTGTTTGGCCCAGCCTGCGGCCTTCTGTTCATCGGCGTGCTCCAAAAGAATGTTGGTGAGCACCGCTGTGGGCGGATAATGTAGCAGCTTGCGATAGCGCAGTTCCTGTGTTGCGAAGGCGGCGTAATTCTGCGCGGCGGCCTGTTGAATCGCGTAGTGGTCAGGATAGTAGGTTTGCACCAGCACGCGGCCTGCGCGCTCACCACGTCCGGCGCGTCCGGCGACTTGGGTGATGAGTTGAAAGACGCGCTCTGATGCGCGAAAGTCTGGCAGGCCCAGCGCATGATCTGCACCCAGCACTCCGACCAACGTGACGCCGTGCATATCATGGCCTTTGGCGATCATCTGCGTGCCGACAAGCATGTTGATTTCACCACGGTGTAATTGCGTCAGTACGCGCTCAAAGTCCTTGTGGCTACGCATGGTGTCTCGGTCCATACGTGCGATGCTGGCTGCGGGGAACAACGCGCGCAGACGCTCCTCCCCCTGCTGCGAGCCAACGCCGAAGGAGTAAAGATGCTCGCTATCACAAGATGGGCAGCGCTTGGGTACGGTGCGACGAAAGCCGCAGTAATGGCACTCCAATCGCTGGCCGGTGGTGGCGCGTGCAGATGAATCTTCCGCAGACTTGTGATGCGTTAGAGCAATGGCGCAATTTTCACATTCAAGTTTGACGCCGCAAGCACGGCAAAGCACTACATAGGAATAGCCGCGCCGATTCAACAGAAGCATGACCTGTTCGCCGCGCTCCAACGTCTCTTCGATGGCCGTGTGCAGTGCACGGGAGAGCAGTTGCTCCTCGCCGACCTCGCGGAATTCTTGACGCATATCGATTAGCGTCACCTCGGGCAGTGGACGGTCGGCAACTCTCTGCGGCATAGAGAGCAGCCTGTATTTGCCGCGCTCGACATTTGACCACGACTCCAAGGATGGCGTGGCGGAGCCGAGTACGATGGTGGCCTGCTGCAAGCGCGCACGCATCACAGCGACATCGCGCGCATGATACCGTGGCATCTCCGCCTGCTTGTAAGACGTGTCATGCTCCTCGTCAACAATGACGAGCGCAAGATCGCGCAGGGGAGCAAAGACCGCCGAGCGTGTACCCACGACAACGCGCGCGTCGCCGTTGTGAATGCGTCGCCATTGCTCCACGCGTTCGATGGGCGTGAGCGCGGAGTGTAGCAACGCGACTTGATCGCCGAAGGCGGCCTGCATCTGCGCAACCATTGCTGGAGTCAAACCAATCTCTGGCACCAGCAGCAGACTGCCGCAGCCCGCATCCAGTGTTCGGCGCATGGCAGCCAGATAAACGGCCGTCTTGCCAGAGCCGGTAATGCCATGCAGCAAAAACGGCGCGAAACCGCCCGCTTGTATGCTGGCGGAGATCGTTTGAAAGGCATCAGCTTGCTTTGCGTTCAGCGCATGTACTGCGGCAAGACCTGTTCGCACTGCAGCCGATTGTGCAAAGGGAGATTCGGCGGGGACCTCTTCCATGCACACCAATCCGCGCCGCACCAGTGTGGCGAGTGTGGTCTTGGGCACGGGAAGCTGCGCCAGTGCCTGCACTGGCAATCGGCCTTGTGCTCCAGCAAGCTCTGCGAGCAATATCTGCTGATTGGCGTTGAGCTTGGGCAGGCGCAGATTCTCCACCAGTACGGCTATGGACACAGTGCGCCGCACCGTGCGCGCTTCGGCGGTAGAGTCGCGCTCAATCCAACGTTTCCGCAGGAGACTTTGCAGTGTGGCTGAATCGGCGTTGGACTTTTTCAGCATTGTTGCCGTGGCTGCTCCACCACTGGCGGCAAGCTGCTCCAAGACTGCGTGTTCTATGCTGGACTCATCGATATCTTCGGGCGTTTGGAACAGGGCTTGGGATCGTGTGGCGAGCGTGTTGCATCCCAGTTCTGTGATGCGATAGGAGGTGCGCTGGCGTAGCTCTGCTTGCAAGGGAAGCATGGTGCGCAGCACCTCACCCAGCGGAGCGAGATAGTATTGCGCAATCCACTGGCCCAGTTCCAACAGCGGTGCGGAGAGCACCGGCTCCGCATCGATGACGCGCAGGATAGGCTTGAGATTTTTTTCCTGTCCAGCGGGTGGGTGAGGATGCAGGCGCACAACGACGCCAAGCATCTGCTCTCTGCGAAACGCGACCAAGACGCGCGCACCCGGCTCCGGTGCTGGCCCTTCCACGATGTACGTGAAGAGGGAATCGACGGGAACCGGAAGCGCGACGTCACAGTAGAGTGGCATGTGCGAGGATGGCATCGCTGCGGTCTGCGACCGCAGTTAGCTCAAATGCTCCTGCAGATGGGATAGGGTACGTTGCAGGGCCAGAGCGGCAATCTCTTTCTTGTAGACATTCGGGTCCACGTCGCGGTTGAAGGCGTGGCCAGCTTCATAGGTGTAAACGGGGAATCCTGGATACTCATGTTGCACCAGATCGACGACGGATTGCGGCAGGTGTGAGTCCTGCGTGCCAAAGTGGAAGATGGCCGGGCACTGCGCCTTTTCCGTGATAAATTCCTGAATGCCGCCGGGATAGTACGACGCCGTGGCGCTTACGCCGCGCAGGCGTGTGTTGCTGAGCCAGGCTAGTTTTCCGCCCCAGCAAAAGCCAACGACGCCCACCTTCTGAATGCCCGGTTGCTGGCGCAGGTAGTCAATCGCGGCCTGCACGTCCGCCAGGGTTCCGGCCAGCGGCAGCGACTTGGCAATGGCGAAACCCTCTTGCATGCCAGTCGCGTCGTAGGCATATGCAACGCCTGTACGCGC
>JAJZCX010000058.1 GCA_021851625.1 Acidobacteriota bacterium
GTGTCGCGAGCATTTTGTCGCATTGCTGCGGCCCTTTGCGCGCTCGGCGGCTGTGGCTGTTTCCACGGTGATGACGCATTGCCCGCCGCAGGATGTGGCCAATCCCAATGCGGTCAAGGTGGTCGTGGCCCACGATGGCCGCGCCTTATATTTTTCCCGCGCGCCGATTCCCTGGGACCGCGACCAGAGCGGCGCGGTCGCCTATTGGAAGCATCTGGGGCTGTACGCCTATCGCAAGGCCGCACTGCATCGCTTTGCCGCGCTGCCTGCCAGCCGGTTGGAGTTGGCCGAGCGACTGGAGCAGTTGCGCTTTTTGGAGAATGGCATCGATCTGTACGTCGAGCCAGTCGAGCAGGACACCATTGGCGTGGACACTGAGGTGGATCGGCAGGCGGTGGAAGCGATTCTTGCGCAGCGGCGCTGAGGCTGTTGGATTTTTCCCGCTGGGGATGGCCGCGCCGTACACGAAACCGCGCACATCCGATACACTGATTCTTACGACCCAATTGGAGAGCGGAATGGATGTGTTTTGCCTGCCTCCGCGGCCAGCGAGCCGTTGGATGCAACGAGTGTTTGTGTGCGGCCTGACTGTAATGCTGGCTGCCTTGGCCCATGCGCAGTCGAGCAGCAACAGCGGCAGCGAGAGCCAGATCAACAATCCCAAGACCGGAACGGTGAGCACGGGCAACTATATTCCGCCTGCGCCGCCGACGGGGCCGGACGTCCACTATGATCGCCCGTGGGACGTGTACGTGGGCATGGGCTACACCAACTTTCTGGCTGGCCCGGCGCTCATTCAGCGCTCCAACTTGGGCGGCTGGGAGACGGCGGGCAGCTATTGGCTCAACTGGCACTGGGGCATGATGGCGGACGCGCGCATGTACATTGGCACCTCTGGCGTGTATCCGAATGACATTCCGCAGCCCGTGGGACGCATCACCGGCCCGCGCATCATGCAGTACTACTTTATGGCTGGGCCGGAGTATCGCATCTTCCGCCGCAACAAAGGCTCGATGACGGTGCACGCGATCTTCGGCAATACTTACGGCATCTATGACGCAGCCACGCTGCACGGAGCCAATGTAGCCTACTTTGGACTCTTCCCAACACAGTGGACCTTTGCCGGGGCTGTGGGCGGCACCTATGACTACAACTACACGCCGCGCTTGGCTTGGCGCGTGCAGTCGGAAGTGTTGCTGACGCACTATGGCTCAAGCGATCCGGCCAACTACGGCGGCACATCACAGCAGAACTTTGCATTCTCCGTGGGCCTGCTGGTGCGTTTGGGCCACATGAACAAGGCGCGCTTCCAAGAGCACGGTGCGCAACTCTGGCCGCATCGGGTGCGCTTCTAGCCGCGCCGCAGGCAGAAAAAGAATTAGTCGCGTACGCCGGGGCACAGATACTCCGGCCCGACGGGATCCTGCACAGCCTCGGCCAGGATGGACTCGATGGCCTGCATGTCTTCTGGCTTCAAGCGCCAATCGACGGCCTCGCGCGCCGGGGCCAATTGCTCCAACCGCTTCGCTCCCCACAATGCAACGGAAACTCCCGGCTGATCGAGCAGCCAGCGCAGCGCCAGGTGCAGCACGCGCTTGCCGTAGTTCTGTTGCGCGTAGGCATCCAGTAAATCGACGGCGCGCACGTATTGTTGCAAGCGCGGCGGCTGAAATTTTGGATCTACGGAGCGAATATCCCCAGCAGGGAAGGTTTGATCGGCGCGAATTTTTCCCGTGAGCAGACTACGGCAGAGCGCGCTCCAAGCCAGTACGCCAATGCCGCGTTTATGACAGTAGGGAAGCACCTCTTGCGCAGCCTGCTGTTCGAACACATTGATCGGCGGCTGGCTGGAGTGCAAGGGAGCCACGCTGCGGAAGATGTCCATCTGCGCTGGCGAACAATTGCTGACGCCAAGCGCGCGAATCTTGCCCGCCTCATACAAGCGCAGAAAGGCTGCGGCGGATTCTTCAATATGCGTGCGCGTGTCCGGCCAGTGCAACTGGTAGAGATCGACGTACTCCGTGCGCAGGCGGCGCAGGCTCTGTTCAATCTCTTCTTGAATACTCTCCGCGCGGCCATCGGCGACCACGCGATCCCCGCCGCGGCGCAGACCGGCCTTGGTGGCGATGTAGAAATCTTCGCGGCGGCCATGCGCAGCCATCGCCTTGCCAACGATCTCTTCCGCGCGGCCATTGCCATAAATGGGCGCAGTGTCGATCAGGTTGATGCCGAGGTCGAGGATGCCGGTGCAGGTGGCGATGGCTTCCTGCTCATCCACCGCGCCCCACTCGCTGCCGCCAATGGCCCACGTGCCGAGGCCGACGCGTGAGACGCGCACTCCGTTGAGCGTGGTCGTTTCCATAATCGTCCTCGGCAAGTTCTGTGGTGTTTTGGATTATTCCAGTTCGTAGCCGGCGAAGAAGTAGCCGATCTCAAACTTGGCGGTTTCTTCCGCGTCGGAGCCGTGGATGGAGTTTTCCTCAATGCTTCCGGCAAACTTTTTGCGAATGGTGCCCTCTTCGGCGTTGGCCGGATTGGTGGCGCCCATCAACTTGCGCAGGTCGGCAATGGCGTTTTCTTTTTCGAGCACCATCACGTAGATTGGCCCGGAGGACATGAACGTGGTCAGCGACTCAAAGAACGGGCGCGCGGCGTGTACGGCGTAAAAGCCTGCGGCCTGCGGCTTGCTGATGCTCAACTTCTTGATGGCGGCAATGCGGAAGCCAGCGGCCTCGATCATGGCGAGAATGCCGCCGGTGTGGCCCTTGCGGACTGCGTCTGGCTTAACGATGCTGAATGTGCGTTGCAAAGAACTCTCCTTGGTGTGTGAATCCATGTGTATGCATCCAGTGTATCGGATGGGATGTGCGCGGTTGGGCTGCCCGTCGGCAAAGAAGAATCCAGTTAGCCTGCGCTGTGCGCCGACCAACTGGATTCAGCAATGGATCGATGGCTGTGGCCTTGCTGTTTATGCCTTGCCCATCGCTTTGGCCATGGTCTCGCCAATCAGCGCGGGGGATTGCACCACGTGAATGCCGGCGGCGGTCAGCGCCTTCATCTTGTCGGCAGCCGTGCCCTGGCCGCCAGAGATGATCGCGCCCGCGTGGCCCATGCGGCGTCCCGGCGGTGCAGTTTGTCCGGCGATGAAGCCGACCACCGGCTTCTTGACGTGCTGCTTGACGTATTCCGCTGCTGCCTCTTCCGCCGTGCCGCCAATTTCGCCAATCAGAATGATTGCCTCCGTCTCCGGGTCGGCGTTCAACAGCTTCAGCGCGTCCACGTGCGTGGTGCCGATGATCGGGTCGCCGCCGATGCCGATGGCAGTGGATTGGCCGATGCCGCGCTGCGTCAACTGATGTACCGCTTCATAGGTCAGCGTGCCCGAACGCGAGATGATGCCGACGGAGCCTTCCTTGTGAATGCGTCCGGGCATGATGCCGATCTTGCATTTGCCCGGCGAGATGACGCCGGGGCAGTTTGGCCCGATCAACCGCGAGGCGGAGTTCTTCAGCTTGCTCCAAACGCGCACCATGTCGAGCGCGGGAATGCCTTCGGTGATGCAGACGATCAGCGGCAGACCTGCATCTTCGGCTTCGAGAATGGCGTCAGCGGCAAACGGCGGCGGCACAAAAATCACCGTGGCGTTGGCGCCGGTTTTTTCGACGGCCTGCTGCACGGTGTCAAAGACCGGCCAGCCTTCATGCTGGGTTCCGCCCTTGCCGGGGGTAACGCCGCCGACCACGTTGGTTCCGTACTCCGCACAGCCCTTGGCGTGGAAGGTGCCTTCCTTGCCGGTGATGCCTTGCACGATCAGGCGCGTATTTTTATCAACCAGTACTGACATATAGCTTTTAGCTCCTAGCTCTTAGCTTTTAGCCGCTTTTGCGGACAAGGTTCCGATCAGCCCACTCAGCATCTTGCCCACTTCCAAGCTGAGCGCTTCCACACTTTGCAGCATATCCGCGCGGACATATCGCAATCGTCGTGCCACTTCCATTTGCGTTTGCAATTCGCAATTCGATCCCTGTGCTTGACCTAAGAAGTGACGAAACTCTCCATCCGTCAGCCTTCCACGCCCTTCGGCGATATTGCTGGCAACCGATACGGCGGCGCGACGCATCTGCGAGGTCAATCCATACATCTCGGAGGATGGGAAGTCTTGCGTTAGCGTGTAGATACCCGCCGTCATTTCCACGGCCCGCTGCCACACCACCAAGTCCCGAAAGGACTGCGTCATTCTGTGCCCTTTCTTCTCCGCATCTAACAGCTAGCGGCTAAAAGCTAACAGCTATTGGCTGCCTTTCGCCGCCTTCACGGCAATCTCTGCCGCATCCTGCATGGTTTCGCCAATCAGAAAATTCAGGCCAGAATCCTTCAGGATTTTGCGGCCCTGCTCGACGTTGGTGCCTTCCAAGCGCAGAATGATCGGCACCTTGACGTTGGTCTTCTTCGCGGCTTCGACCACGCCCTGTGCCAGTGTGTCCACGCGCAGAATGCCGCCGAAGATGTTGATGAAGACCGCCTTCACATTTTTATCGGAGAGCAGAATCTCAAAGGCGTGCTCGATCTGCTGCTGGTTGGCGCCACCGCCCACATCCAAAAAGTTGGCAGGCATGCCGCCCGCGTACTGAATGATGTCCATGGTGGCCATGGCCAGGCCCGCACCGTTCACCATGCAGGCGATGTTGCCGTCCAGCTTGATGTAGTTCAGCGCGTACTTGGAGGCTTCCACTTCGAGCGGGTCTTCTTCGGCCACGTCGCGCAGTTCCTTCAAGTCCTTGTGCCGGAACATGGCGTTGTCGTCGAAGTTGATCTTGCAGTCGAGCGCGAAGAGCCGGTCATCCTTGGTGGTGATGAAGGGGTTGATCTCCATCAGCGAGGCATCGGTTTCTGAGCAGGCTTTGAAGAGGCCGGACATCAATTGCACGGCGGGCGCGATCTGCGTGGGCTTCAACCCCAGCGCAAAGGCCAGCTTGCGCGCCTGATACGGCTGGAAGCCGACGGCGGGGTCGATGAACTCTTTGTGGATAGCCTTGGGATCCTTGGCCGCGACCTCTTCAATCTCCATGCCGCCAGCCTGCGAGGCCATAAAAACCATCTTGGCCGAGGCGCGATCGAGCACGACGCCGAGATATAGTTCGCGGTCAATAGGCGCGGTCTCTTCGATCAGCAGTCGCTGCACCTTCTGGCCCTGCGGGCCGGTCTGGTGCGTGATGAGCTGCATGCCCAAAATTTTCTTGGCGTACTCCTCAGCCTCGGCCAGAGTTTTGGCCACCTTGACGCCGCCACCCTTGCCGCGGCCTCCGGCATGAATCTGCGCTTTGACGACCACGCCGTTTGCGCCACCGGCCAAGAGCCGCCGCGCCACGTCCACGGCCTCTTCCACCGTGTTGGCCACTTCGCCGCGCGGAACCGCGACGCCATACTTCGCAAGAATGTCTTTTGCCTGATACTCGTGAATTTTCATAAGGGGTTCCTACATCACCAGCATCCGCGCCGCTCAGGCTGTAAGCAGCCCTGTTCGGGAAAGCAGCAAATGAGGCGAACACTCGATATTATCGAACGAGCGGGAGACGGGCAAATTTTCCATTTCAGCCCCGCACGAGATTTGGGAGCCGATGCAAACTTTGCAACAGATTTTGCGGCAGACGATTGAACAGCGCGCGCCGCTGAGTCGCATGGATGCGACCGCGGCCATGCACGCGATTTTGGCCGATGCCGACAACCAGATTCCCGATGCGCAGATCGCCGCATTGCTGGCCGCGTTGGCCGTACGTGGCGTTGCGGCAGAGGAGTTGGCGGGTTTTGTCGATGCCATGCGCGCCGCGGCTATTCCCATGCCCATTGGTGAGGACGAGCGCGCGCAGTTGGTGGACACCTGCGGCACGGGCGGCGATGCCAGCGGTACCTTCAACATTTCTACCGGCGCGGCGTTGGTGGCCGCTGCGGCGGGAGCAAAAATCGCCAAGCATGGCAATCGCGGCATCACTTCGCGCTGCGGCTCGGCGGATGTGCTGGAGGCGTTGGGCGTGCCGGTACATCTGGCTCCGCAGCCTGCGGCAGAGTGTTTGCGCCAGACGGGCTTCGTCTTTTTATTTGCGCCGACCTTTCATCCAGCGATGCGGCGCGTGCAGCCGCTGCGGCGTGCATTGGGCTTTCGCACCGTCTTCAACATTCTTGGGCCGCTGGCCAATCCGGCGGGTGCGCGCAGGCAGGTGGTGGGTGTCTTCGCGCGCGCGATGGCTCCGCTGTTGGCAGAGGCGATGCGCCTGCTCGGCGTGGAACATGGATTGGTTGTGCATGGACAAAGCGCGCCGGAGCCGTCTGCCGCGGGCATCGATGAGCTTTCACTCGCCGGCCCCAGCCTGCTGGCAGAGCTGCACGCAGGTCGCGTGACCGAGCGTCTGCTGACGCTGAGTGAAGTGGGATTGCCCACGGCACCGCTCTCCGCGCTGATGGGCGGCGATGCGCAGCAGAACGCTGCGTTGTTGACGGAAATCTTTGCCGGGCAGACCGGACCGCGCCGCGATATTGTGGTGTTGAATGCGGCGGCTGCGCTCTGCGTTGCCGGATTGGCACCCACGCTGCGCGACGGGGTTGCGCAGGCAGCCGCGGCCATTGACTCTGGCGCGGCGCGGCGTACACTGTCCGCATTGGTGGACTTTGGCGCGACTGCACACTCCGCCGTCTAGCTACGGAGCGCGACCGCGAGTAACTATCCATCGAAGGAGGCGTTATGCCTGCGACACTCGAAGCGACACGCAACTGCAAACCGCTGCCAGAGGCCGAGGTGGTCTACTCGCGCTGGATCGCGCATTTGGACGCGGAGTTTACGCGGCACCAGAACATCGACCGGCGGTCAGAGATTGTGCGCGATGAATTGCACCAGTTGTTCTTGGGGCGTCCGCACGGCGGCAAGCTGAACTTTACGCTGGATACGGAACTGCCCTTCAATGTATTGGAGCTGACGCTGGACCCGCGCAACATTACGTTTGAGGCTGAGTGCTACGACGACGTGGATGCGGAGTTGTACGCGCTGCGCAAGCCATTGCTCTGGTTCTGGCGCATGTTTGACCGCTCGCCCGTTGGGCTGAACCACTGGGTGGGCGTGCGCCTGCGCTCCATGCTGGGCCATCACATCTTTCGCCACATGGGTCATGGCGTAAATATCTGCCACAACGTTACGTTCACCTTCGGCTACAACCTGATTTTGGAAGACAACTGCACTGTGCGCTCCAATGTGCTGTTGGACGATCGCAGCGAGTTGATCGTGCCCAGCGGAGCTGTGGTTGCAGAGAGTTTTCCGCGTCGATAGGCATTGAGCGATTTCTGTGTACGGACGAACCGCAGATCTCTCCACTGCGCTGCGGTCGTGGTCGGGATGACAAATTGTGGCTGTATTGTGCGTATCGACAACGCAAAAAAATACAGAGTACGAACAAAAAAACGGTGTACTTCGGAGCGAACGCTTCGCGTCACAAATACACTGTCATTCCGAGCGAACGCAGTGAGTCGAGGAATCTGCGGTAAAAAAATGGCTCCGTTGCATCCTCCGCGCAAGTGGAGAATAGGCGGGCGCGTGCTACCATCGCTGAGGGCGCGCTCCATGCCGCCGCAACCGTATCCAGTCCATGAATCTGCACATCGTTCTCATCTTGTTTCAAGTCGCCGTGTTGCTGTTTGCGCTCAGCCTGCATGAGGCCGCGCATGGCTGGATGGCCAGTCGCTGCGGCGACCAGACGGCGCGCATGTTGGGTCGCATCACGCTGAACCCGCTGCCGCACATCGACATGGTGGGCACGATTCTGGTGCCTGCACTCTCCATCTTTGCCGGATGGCCGTTGATTGGCTGGGCCAAGCCCACGCCGGTGAATACGCGCAACTTCAAGAATTTTGTCCGCGACGACGTGATGACCACGCTGGCCGGCCCCATGAGCAATTTGCTAATGGCCGTGGCCTCGTTGGTGTTG
>JAJZCX010000059.1 GCA_021851625.1 Acidobacteriota bacterium
GGGCTCCTCGGCTACCAATCCGCTGGCTTCGGCGGCGCATTGTCGGCGCCGGCTGGCTCGAGCGCGGCTCGGGGCAATGCGGCGATCGCGGCGAACTTCCCCCAGACCTCGAGCATCAATCCCGCGAACCTCGTCTTCTCCTTCCCGCGCTCGGTCGCCGCCGACCCCTCGGTGGTCCCCCGCGCCGAGGCGGCGCTTCGCGCCTCGGGAGCCTTCGTGCAGCGCTTCCTGTGGATCCGCAGACGCAGCTTGAAATGCGGGGATGGTTCCAAAGATGACGGCCGAAACAATGGAAAGCACGATCAGCAGCAGGATGACGTGCCAGTTCAGCGCAACGCCTACCGCCCGGTTCAGGTTGGCGTGGATCGAATGACGCAAAACTGCGAGGCAGGCGTAGGCAATACCTAAACCACAGGCACCGCCGGCGATGCCGAGCAGCAGGCTCTCGGTTAAAAACTGGCGCACGATGCGTCCGCGCGCGGCGCCCAGTGCGGCGCGCACGGCGATCTCTCGACGCCGGGCGGCCATGCGGGTCAGCGTCAGGCTGGCGATATTGGCGCAGGCGATGAGCCAGACCAGCAGCACCGCGCCTTGCAAAGCGAGCAGGGCCGGGCGGGCAGAGCCAACCAGCGTATCGAGGTAATTCTTGACAGCGACGTTTTTCGGGAGGTGCTGATCGGTAAACTGCCTGGCGATGTTTGTTTGGATGCCGCTCAGTTCCGTCCGCGCGGCAGCGACGGACACACCGGGTCGCAGGCGTCCTATTGCGTTCAAGAATCCGTTATCGCGCTGTTCCATGTCCGACGTGTGCGGCAAGACCGTCCATACAACAGGCCCGTCGTCGTTGATGGGAATGTAAAACTGCTGTGGCATGACGCCGATGACGGTGTAGGTATCCGCTCCCAGTTGAATCTGCTTGCCGATAATCTTTTTGTCCGCATGGAAATAGCTCTTCCACACCAAATAGCTGAGGACGACCGTTCCCTGATTGCCCGCGGTACCCGCTTGCTGAAGGAAGGTCCTACCCATCATGGGCTGCACGTGCAGCATGGAGAAGAAGTTGGGACTGGTTTGGATGTTGACGGAAAACTCCGCGGTGCCGTCCGCTTTCTTCAGATCGAAAAATTTCTGAGTGTACCAGGCGATGTCCTGAAACGACTTTGCATGGTCGCGCCAGTCGCGCAGATTCGAAAGCGACGAGGAACTGATGTTGCCGCTATCGTTCGCTTCGCCCAATTGGACAACTTCGGAGGAATGCGGCACGGGCAGCGGGCGCAACAGGACGCCATCGACCACGGTAAACATGGCGGCGCTGATGCCGATGCCGAGGGCCAGGGTGAGGATGGCGGTGACGGTAAATCCCGGCGACTTGCGGAGTTGGCGGAATGCGTAGCGAAGATCGTTGAGCAGAGTGGTCATGGTATGCGCCTATTCCTCACGCAGAATGGTTGTGGGATCGATACGGGCGATACGGCGCGCCGGTAGAAACGTGGCCGCAACCGCAACCACGGCCAGCACCAGGATGGTTCCGATCAACGTTGCAGGATCATACATCCCGATGCCATAGATGAAGCCTTTCATCGCGCGGAGCGCAAGAAAAGATGCGGCGAGCCCAGCGGCCAGACCAAGGATTGTTGCCTGCACGCCAAGGCGGCCAACTTCAACCATGGCGGCTCGGATGGACGAGCCGAGTGCAAGACGAATTCCAATTTCGCGCTTGCGTTGGACAACCAGATTCGCGATCAGCCCATAGACGCCGATGGCGGAGAGCAGCAGCGCCAGCCCAGCCAGCACGCCGAGCAGCATTACCTCTACGCGCTGCATACCGAGCGCGTGCCGCTCCAGATCCATCATGCTGTAGAAGCCGGAGAACGGCAGCGTCGGGTCGGCCTGCGCCAGCGCCTTTTGCATCGCTTCGGTGATGCCGCCGACCGGGCCGTGGGTGCGTACGATCCAGCTCGGCTGAAACCAGATATGCGCCATGTTGATGAGACCTGGGTCCATCTGTGTCGCAGGAACATACAAGATAGGCTCGCTGCTCAAAGGCGCATCGTGAAGATACATAGATCGATCGATGACGTCGCCAACTACGCCTACCACGGCCACGCCGCTGCGTGCGTCATCTGCGCTATTGAAATTCCGCCCAACAGGATTCGCTTTGTCCAAATATTTACGCGCGAAAGCCTCGTTCACGATTGCGACCGGCTGGCTGTGCGCCGTATCGCTGTCCGCAAATTGTCGTCCGGCCAGCAAATGTACCCGCAGCGCTTTGAAGTAGTCCGGGGTAACGTAAACCTCTGTCGTGACAAAAAGTTTGCCAGCATTTTTTCCGCCCGCAATCTTCACGCCGTCATTCAGCCCGCGCTCATACGGCAGACTCAAGCCCACCGCCGCATTCTCCACGCCGGGAATGCGCCGCATGGCGTCGAGGCTTGCGATCAGTAAATGCTGAAAGGCCGCGGGATTGCGATAGCGCGCATCGTCGAGCGAGACCTTGCCAGTCATGACATTATTGGCGTCGAAGCCCGGTGGCAGCGTCTCCAGATAAATCAATGAGTGTACCAGCAGGCCCGAAGCGGAGATCAGCACCACCGTCAGCGCAATCTCTCCGGCAATGAGCAGCGCGCGCATCCTGCGATTGCTGCTGCCGCTCGACGCGCGGCTGGCCCCCACAGCCATGGCGGAGCGAAGGTCGATGCGGCGCAACTCCAGCGCCGGAAGCATCCCAAACAGCACGCTCGTCGCCAGCGAAATCCCCAGCGTAAACAGCAGTACGCGGCCATCTACTGCGAAGTTGCTCGTTGGCAGCAAGCCTTCTGGGAGAAGATGTTGCAGCAGCGCGAGGCCGCCCTTGGCCACACCCAATCCAGCCGCGCCGCCCAGCAGCGCCAGCACCATGTTCTCCGTCCATAACTGGCGCACCAGCGCGAAGCGTCCCGCACCAAGCGCCATGCGGGTCGCTATTTCGCCGCTGCGACGTTGCGCCCGCACCAGCCCCAGCCCAGCCAGGTTCGCGCAGGCGATCAACAAAATGAAGCCAACCGCGACCATCAACCCGAAGACGGCGGGACGCATCGGCTCCGCTTCGCTCTGCTGCAATGGCATTCCTTCCAGATGGACAGATGCGTCGTGGTTACGCGCAAGGTACTTCTCGAAACGTGTCAGGGCCAACCGCTCCAACTGGGCGTCCGCCTGCGCCCAGGTGCTACCGGATTTCAGTCGCAGCAGGACGCCGTAATTCGTCCCTTGGCCCTCGCCGGTCGTGCTTGGCTGGAGCGGTGTCCACACGTCCACCGCTTGCGTCACCCCTTCATTAAGGGGCGCCTGCGCTCCACGCGGCAAAACACCGACGACAGTGAACGGAGCACCCTTCAGCCGTATCGCTTTCCCTACAATGTGCGGATCGGAATGAAATGTAGTCCGCCAAAGATGGTTGCTCAAGACGACCACGGCAGGCCCGTTGGGGCGGTCTTCTTCTCGTGTAAAGCTGCGGCCCATCTGCGGCGGAATGCCGAGAACGTCGAAGTATTTCGAGGACACGCGCAACTGTTGCACATACTGCACGCTGGATCCGGCCTCTAGATTGACGCCGCCTTCCATTCCCTCCGCTGCCGCCGTCACCGCCGGGACCTGGTCGCGCACCAGCAGATACGTGTCGCCATTGGCGCTGTCATCGTCCTCCACGCCTTTTGGGGAGTTCCAGTGCGTTATCAGCGCGCCTAGTCTGTCCGGTTGCGGATAGGGCAGAGGGCGCAGCATTAGAGCATTCACCACGCTGAAAATTGCAGTGTTCGCGCCGATGCCGAGCGCCAGCGTCAGAACGGCCGTAATCAAAAATCCTGGAGACTTCCTCAACTGCCGGAATGCGTAGCGAAGATCGTTGAGCAAAGCGGTCATCATCCTTCTCCTATCTATTCGGAACGCAGGGCCTGCATGGGATCGATGGAAGCGGCGCGTCTTGCCGGAAGCCATGATGCCAGCGCCGCGACGATCAGCACCGCGAACAAAGCGCCGAGCATGGCCAGCGGGTCATGCCAAGAGAGCTTGTACAACTGCGACTGCATCAGCTTGCCTGCGGCCAAAGACAGCGGCAGTCCCACCACCACGCCGAGCGCGACCGTCCAGAGGCTCTCCCGCAGGACCATCCATTGCACGTTCTCACGTGAAGCCCCCAATGCCATGCGCACGCCAATCTCCTGCGTGCGGCGGCCCACGCGATAGGCCAGCGTGCCGTAGAGTCCAATCGCCACCAGCAACGCCGCCAGCAGTCCGAAGAAAGTGGTCAGTTCAGCCGTCAACGAATTCATCACATAGGAATTGGCGAACAACTCCTTTTGTGTGCGCGGGTCTTCCACCGGCAGGTTGGGATCAATCTGCCGGACGACGCGCCGCACCATCGGCAGCACGGCCATTGGATCGCCGTACGTGTGCATTTCCACGTACATCTCGGTGAAGGGAGTGCCTTGCATAAAGGGGTACCAGGCCATCGGCATCTTCGGCTCATCCACGCTGGTAAATTTGCTGTCTCGCGCCACGCCGACAATCGTGTGCACGTATTTTCCGGTTCCGATGGTGTGCCCCAGTGGATTCGTATGCGGCAGAAAGCGGTCCACCAGCGTTTGGTTCACCACCACAACGTGCTCGGAGCTTGCCGTGTCCGCAGAGGTAATTCCCCGCCCCTGCACAATGGGTATGCCCAGCACATGGAAGAAGTCCGGGCCCACAATGTTGCTACGCAGCAGAGTGTCATCGGATTTCCCATTTCCATTCTGGATCACGCCATCCAGCACCAGTCCGTTGTTGTCTGCGTTTCCAATTCCTGGAGCATTTTCTTCGATGGTCGCCGACTCAACGCCCGGCAGTACACGCAGTTTGTCCAGCAGGCTCCGATAGAACTGGATGATTTGCTCATTGGAATGCAAGCCCATCGGGTTCAGCCCAAAGGCCACCAGCCCCTGCGTGCGCATTCCAAGGTCCTGCGTCTGGTAGCGTCGCAGCGTGCGCACCATTAGCGCCGCCGCTACCAGCAGCACCACGCACAACGCCGTCTGCGCGGAGACGGCCAGCCTGCGTCCGAGCAACCGATTGCGGTCCGTGCCCGCCGAGGCATTCCCGGATTTCATCGCGAGGGTGGGCGGAATCCGCAGCGAGCTGAATAGTGGAGTCAGCCCGAACGCAACAGAGGCCAGCGTGGCAATGCCCAGCGTGAACCAGAAGACGCGCGTGTCCGTGTGAAAGCTGACTTCATATCCTGCCAGCGCCAGCCTGCGGCCCAACATGGGAGTCACTAGAGTAGCCAGCGTCCAGCCCACCCCGGTCCCAGCACCTACGAGCAGCAAACTTTCTGCCAGCAGTTGCCGTAGCAGTGTCATGCGTCCCGCGCCCAGCGCCACGCGCACGGCAATCTCACGCTGCCGCGTGGCGTTGCGCGCAAGAATCAGCATGGCGACATTGGTGCAGGCGATCAGCAGCACCAACAGCACCAAGGCCATGCTTATCCGCAACGGCTCGCGAATCTGGTCGCTCATCGTGCCGACGCCCGTGGCCGGCATCAATTGCACGCCAAGATTCATCTTCGGCGGAGCACTCCGGCCCAGCGTACCGTACCAATACCGCAGCAGCACCGGATTCAATGCCGCTTCCGCGCTGCGCTTCGTCTGGCCGGGCGCAAGCCGTCCCATCATCATCAAGAGTGACCATGGTTTTGGGCCGTAAAGCGTGTATCCGCTGCTGGCCGGAAAACCCAGAGGATTCAGGTCGAGACGGTTCTGCAATGGAATCCAAAAAGCATCGCGCGTCGCTGGTTCGACGCCCACAAACCCCGGAGCGGTCACGCCCACAACCGTAAATGGAATTCCGCGAATGAACATGGTCCGGCCAACCGCGTCCGGGTTACGCGCAAACGCCCGCGTCCAGTAGTCGTAACTCAGCACCACGACCTGCGTATGCTGGCGTTCGTCCTCCAGGTCAAACGCCCGGCCCCGCGCCATCCGCACGCCGAGCATCTGAAAAAAATTGCCGCTCACCATGTCCGCTTCCACGGCATCCGGTGTATTGCCCACACGCACCTCTACCTTGTTAAACGACAGCGGCACATACGCGATTACATCTTGAAAAATCTGCTTCTGCTGCCGCAATTGCTGAAAGACCGGCATCGGGAAATCCCACGGACTATTGCCGCTGTTCATCACGTTGTCTGGCGGATTGTTCTCCGTGATGTAGACAACCCTCTGCGCGTCATGGATGGGCAGCGCGCGCAACAGCATCGCCTCCAGCACGGTAAACATGCCGGTATTCGCGCCAATGCCGAGCGCCAGCGTGAGGACGGCGGTGGCGGCAAATCCCGGCGACTTGCGGAGTTGGCGGAATGCGTAGCGAAGATCGTTGAGCAGAGTTGTCATGATTCGTCTCCTTATTCGGAACGCAGGGCCTGCATGGGGTCAATGGAGGCGGCGCGGCGCGCGGGCAGCCACGACGCAGCCAGTGAAACCATCCCCACCACAATGAACGCGCCCAGCATGGCCAGCGGGTCGTGCCAAGAGAGCTTGTACAATTGCGACTGCATCCATTTGCCAACCGCCAGCGACAGTGGCGCGCCCACCACCACGCCGAGCGCGACCATCCAGAGGCTTTCCCGCAGCACCATCCACTGCACGTTCTCGCGCGTCGCGCCCAGCGCCATGCGAACGCCAATCTCCTGCGTGCGGCGGCTGACACGATAGGCCAGCGTGCCGTAGAGTCCAATCGCCACCAGCAGCGCCGCCAACAGGCCGAAGAAGGTCGTCAGTCCTGCTGTCAGCGCGTTAAAGAAATAGGATCTGTCGAACACGGCCTGCTGGGTCTGCGGATCATCCAACGGCAGGTTGGGATTAATCTGCCGGACGACGCGGCGCACTGTCGGCAGAATCGCCAAGGGATTGCCCAAGATTCGAAGCTCCACGTTCATCGCGCCCGTACCTGGCACCTGCGCGTAGGGATACCACGCCATAGGCATCTTTGGTTCATCCACACTCGTGAACTTGCTGTCTCGCGCTACTCCGACAATAGTGAAGGTATGGCCCTTTGGTCCCAGCGTGTGGCCAAGTGGATTGGTATGCTGCAGGAGGAGGTCGACCAGTGTTTGGTTGACCACCGCAACGCGCGGCGCATCTGCCGTATCTGCGGCAGCAATGCCGCGCCCTTGCAGAATAGGGATGCCCAGCACATGAAAGAAGTCCGGGCCAACGTCATTGGTACGCAATTCAGCGTATTTTTGCGACGTGTCATGTTGGTCCACGCCATCCAAAACCAGCCCACTGTTATCGCTCCAGCCCTTTCCCAGGCGATTTTCCGTCACCGTCGCCGACTCTACGCCGGGCAACACACGCAGCTTATCGAGTAGATTTTGATAGAACTGTAACGTCTGCGCGTCGGACTTCATGCCTATTGGGTTGATGCCGAAGACCAGCAGCCCTTGCGTGCGGATGCCAAGGTCCTCTGTCTGATAGCGACGCAATGTGCGGACCATCAAGGCCGCGGCCACCAGCAACACAACGCACAGGGCCGTTTGAGCGGAGACGGACAGCCTGCGCCCCATCAGCCGATTGCGGTCTGTGCCTGTGGAGGCACTCCCGGACTTCATCGCCAGCGTCGGCGAGATTCGCATCGCGCTCACCATAGGAGCCAGTCCAAACACAAGCGTGGCCAGCGACGCTACGCCAAACGTCAGCCAGAGAACGCGATGGTCTGGGCTGAAGTCCAGTTGCATGTCCATCCCTGCATCGAGCATCTTTGCCAGCATGGGTGCAATCCATGCTGCAAACGC
>JAJZCX010000060.1 GCA_021851625.1 Acidobacteriota bacterium
ATGCCAGTGTTCGGCAGTGAAAGCGTCTTGCGCTGCGCCTCGCGCACTTCGGCCCACTCGTCATCGGATTTGAAGCTGGCAATCTGCACAAAGAGGAATGGGAAATTTCCCTGCGCCCAATGCGTGCGCCAATCCTGAATCATGCTGGTGAAAAGCCTTTGGTAGATGGGCGCGCGCGAAGCATCCGTGTTGCTCTCGCCCTGGTACCAGATCACACCGCGGATCGGCAGTGGAATCAACGGAGCGATCATGCCGTTGAACAATCCGGCTGGCGCCCAGGATTGCGGATCGGGATGCCATGGAATCGGCAGCGGCGTCTTTCCCTGCGCTTTGGCCAGAGCCGCGGCGCGTTCATCGGCTTGCGTTTGCAGTGTGTGCGTCACCTCTTGATCCATGGATTGCGCGCGTGCAGCAAAGACCGGCATCAGACCAGCGTCCGCGCTCAGCGCATCCAGACTCGTCCAAGCCTCGGCGGGCGTGCCTCCCCAATCCGCTTCGATAATGCCGACGGGAACATGCTCGTGATCCATGATCTCTCGCGCGAAAAAATACCCAACGGCAGAAAAGTTTGCAACGGTTGTGGGCGTGCATGCATTCCAGCCAGTCGAGACCGCGTCTGCCATGGGATACATGGCGTAGGTCTTATGCATTTGCAAAATGCGCAGATTGGGTACATTCGCCGCAGCCAATACATTTTTCCAATCGAGCACGCCGCTGTTGCTCCATGCAGTTTGCGCGATCATAAATTCCATGTTGGATTGGCCTGAAGCGATCCACACATCACCAACCAAAATGTCATTCCATGCAATCGTGTTCTTGCCGTGGATGGTCAGGGGAAATGGCCCGCCCGCTTCGCCCGGCGGCAGATACAGACTCCATCGGCCCAATGTGTCGGTCGTCGTGCTGGCGTGGCTGGCTCGAAAATCGACGGTGATGACTTCACCCGGATCGGCCATGCCCCATAAATGTACGGGGCGGTCGCGTTGGATGACCATGTGGTCGGCCAACATGCTGGGCAGCGTGACGTTGGCCAGTGCAGGCAGACTGCAACCGCAGCAAGCAATGGCGAAGAGCGATGAAAATACTTTTGAAAACTTGCGCACAATTCCTCCTGTATTTCGTGATCCCCAGCATCGTACCTGCTATGGATGGGGTTGCACAGCCCTGGGTCGAATCTGCACGAAAGGAACAATTCCATGCCCTTCCAGCACTGCATAAAATTTATCGGCTTCCAAATTCTTCATCGTCTCCACCAAGCCAGAAGGCCAATGGATTTCCACGCTGTCAATCTTGGTAGCGGATGCCAAACCGAAGTGCACACGCAGATCATTTTGCGACAAATAACTTCCACCACTGTGAATCTCAGATGTCTGCGTCATGCCACCGGCGACAATCTTCACACGCGCATTCAGTGCTAGTCGATTGCTTTTGACGCCCGCCAACTCAAAACTAACCCAGTGGCGTCCAGCTACCCCATGGTTGCGCAGAATCATCGGGCTGCCATCCAAATCCTCGACGACAGCATCCATGTTTCCATCATTGAATAGATCGCCTACGGCCAAACCACGCGATGCACGCTCTTCCATCAAAGCTGGCCCGGCCTGCTGGCTCGCGTCACAAAAGGTTCCGTTGCCCTCGTTCATCTCCAAGAGCTTCGATTCGCGATAACGCGCACCGGACGGCAAACTGTCCACCTGCGGATACACATGCCCAGTAACCGTCATCAGATCCAGCCAGCCGTCGTTGTCCACGTCTACAAAGTCTGTGCCCCACTTCACGTAACGCAGCGAGGGCATGGCCACGCCTGCTGGATAGGAGACCTCTGTAAAATTCCAGTTGCCATCATTGCGATATAGCAGATCATTTTCTGCCTCGAAGTTGGTCACGTAAAGCGCGGGTAGTCCTGTATGTAAATAGTCTCCAATCGCAATACCCATGGAAGCCTGCTCTGATCCATCCTCGCTCACCGCAGTTCCAGACTCCAGACCAATGTCTTGAAAAGTTCCATCGCCTAAATTCTTATACAGATATTTGGGGGTGGAATCATTGGCCATATAAATGTCGATGCGTCCAGTATTGTTCAAGTCAGCCCAAAGTACTCCCAACCCGTAATAGCCTTCTGGATCACTGACGCCAGCTTTTTTCGATACATCCGTGAACGTGCCATCGCCATTGTTATGAAACAATGCATCCCCGGCGCCCTTGAGTCCTCGTGGACCGCATTGCACATCGATGCCGCGCCACTTGCAATAGGCTGCGCTGCCAAATCCAGGCAGGTCGTTTAAGTGAAAGTCCACATAGTTAGCAACTACTAAATCCACGCGACCATCGTCATCGTAGTCGCCAAATGCAGCACCCGTGGACCATCGCCCATCCGCTACGCCAGCCTTCTGTGTGACGTCAGTAAAGGTTCCATCACCATTGTTGTGATAGAGAACATTGCCACCAAGACATGTCAAATATAAGTCGGGCCATCCATCATTGTCGTAGTCACCCACGGCTCCCCCCATGCCATAACAAGGCGTGTTGAGTCCCGACTTCGCTGTCACGTCCGTGAAAGTTCCATCCTGATTGTTGTGGTAGAGCGCGCCCAGTTTCGTCTTGCCCGCTACAGCTTCTGCCACCGTGGGTGCATTGGTGAAGTAGATATCTGGCCAGCCATCCCGGTCGTAGTCCATCAAGATCACACCGCCACCCATCGATTCCACTATGTAGCGCTTGGCTGGATCAGAATTGTGTTGAAAATGTATGCCAGCACTTTTTGCTACATCTTCAAACTGGGGTATGGTCCGCTGTGTACACTGTTTTGACTTTGCTCCCGTTGATGGCGCTGACGGGGCAAAGTGCCCTCCTTGTGCGAGGACGCGCGCGGAAAGGAGAGCAAGCGCTAGAACCCCTCTACAAATCTTGGGCAATATCCCCTGAACCTTCAATATCATTTGCACCGATCCCCTACTGAGCAGACCCCATCGCTGTGGCGATATGTGGTCTGGAATTTGCTTTTAGCTTGCTATAAATGGCAAGCTCCCTGTTGGCATCTTTGAGTCGCCCTAGCTTGCGATAGGCTGACTGCAACTGATAATGCACATAATCTTTGTCTGGCATCAATCTGGCTGCTGATTCTAAATGCGGAACAGCATCCTGCAACTTGTTTTGCTCCAGCAAGAGTTTTCCAACTTGATACTGGGCATTGCCATAGTCGGGATGCTTGGATAGCACTTGTTGAAACAGAGTCATGGCTTCTGCTTTTTTGGAAAGCTGCATATCCACATAGCCCAGGTCGTAGAGTGCATCAGGATCATCCGGCGTTCGATTCAGTTCTTCTTGAAATTCTTTGGCGGCATCCTCCCAGTGTTCCCAGTGCATGTCCGCCTCACCTGCATCAAAGCTGGCTTTTGGATAGCTCGGATCTCTGGCCAATATCTGGTGAAATGTAGCAACGGCTTTCTTGTAATCCCCTATGGCAATCCACTCGCGACCCACAAGTAACAGCGTATCGTTTGGGCGCATCTCGGCTTGATACTGCTGTAGAACATCAGCGGCATTTTTTAAGTCGCCCATTTTCGTCAGCGCGTCGGCCCAGATATAACCGACCGTTGCATCTTGCATGCCCGCATCTCCAAGAGGCAAAAATGCTAGCACTGCTTTTGCGTATTGATCCATCCCGTAGTAGGCCATACCCAGCATGGCACGCACAGCATTGCCCGCGCTTGGGTTTTCTTGCTGATACTGTTCGAGCCACTTCACTGCGATTGAATAACTTCCGTTCTTGTAGGCACACAAGCCAAAATTCTTGGCAAGCCCTGGAACTTTATCATCCCAGAGAGCAGCTTGTTGATACACGGGCAATGCCTGCGCATATTTTCCTTGCATGGCCTCTGCAGTTGCCAGATCGCTCAAGCTCTGTGCAAGAATCAGGCGCAGGCTCTTCTCTTTATCCTGAATTGCTTGCAAGGCCGATGGGGCAAGTCCTTTTTTCTCAAGCCGGGATGGACCCAAGCTTGCTGTCAGTGCAGAACTCGATTGCATATCAGGAGCCGCATCTGCTTCTTGTTTTGCGTTCAGTGGCACCACGGCCGCGCTGCTTTTGCCTCCTTCCTGTTGCACAACAGCAGCAACGTCTTGTTGCGATTGCGCCACAACTTGGTTCTGTAGATCTCGTGCTTTTTTCAGATAGATCTGAGCCTCTGCCTGTTTTCCATCCTTGGCAAGTATTCTTCCCAAGTCGATATAGGCCCGGCGAATCTGGTAATGGTTTCTCGCCTCGTCATTTCCCGTGGCTTGGATAGCCTTGCGCATCATCTTCGCAGATGCTGTCATGTTGCCTTCGGCATACTCATCCAGTCCAAGATATAACCATGGCTCCGGCCAACTGGAATTCAGAGCAGCCGCTTTCCGTAGATATCTATCTGCCTCTGCGTAGTTTCTCTGGCTCGATTCGAGATAGCCCAGCATATAATTCGCAAGATAATCATTTGGGTAGTAGTGCAGTTCTTGCTGAAACTCGCTGCTGGCCTGCGGCGTCGGCTTCCACTCATTCATGGACAAACGTGCAAGCCCCAAAAAGTAATGCGCGTGTGGCGTACTGGGTTGCAACGCTATGGCGCGCTCAAACTCTTGAATTGCGTCTGGCATATAGTTTGCGTCACGATAGGCTCGGCCAAATAGGATATGCAACGAGCCTGTATCCCCATACGCTTGTCGCATATGCGCAAAAACAGCCTGCGCTCGCTTCTTGTCTTCCGGCTTTTGTGTGTCCAGTAGCGCTATCGCTTCAGAATAAGGGAGTTCAACATCTCCCGGACTGAGTGCGGCAGCCCGGGCAAAGGCTGTGGCGGCTTGCGCATATTGTTGCTTGTCCATGCCTACTCGTCCCAGAACAATTGCCGCCCGCAGATTATTTGGATCCGTCGTCAATGCCGCACTTGCCTGCGCCATGGCTGCGTCGAATTGTTTGTTCATCCACAGCGCAATGGCATCATCGACCTGCGTGTCGGCTGTGTTTTCATACTGCAATGCGGTTTGGTACGTTTCTGCGGCCTGTGCATAGTCGCCGGCTTGCAGTTGCAATTGCCCCAGCAGTCGCAGCACTGTGGCGGACAAAGACCGATTCGCTTGAATGACAGATTGTGCATCGCCGGTATTTCTGGCCTGATCAGCTTTTTGAATGAGCCGAGTTAATTCTGCCTGCGCAGCGTTCTCGTGTGGCTTTGTCTTGCGCGCACTCGCTCCGAACGCAAAGATAGGCACGCTCAGCAACAGGCCAAGTACGGTATTGCGAAATTGAGGATTCACGCTGGCAAATTCACTTTATGAAAATCGGATATGGAACAGACATGATTGTCTGTGCAAAGAATAAGCGGCGGAACTTGAGGAATCAAGTTCCGCCGCGCAAAATAGTGCAGGCTTGGGGAAGCTAAACTAAAATTCGAAGCGCAGTGTGTACTGGAACAAGCGGCTCTGCTGGCCGGCAATCAAGTTGCCCGCACCTGCTTGACCAAATCCGACATTGGGATTACCCGCCGACAGATTCTCCGTTACACCCACTTGACCCGTCACGACGTTGTTCTTCGGCGTGCAAGGCGCTCCACCGCAATCCAGGCCGGAATCGCTCACGCTAGGACCTGAAATCGAGGAAAGATTCACGCGGTTGAACAAGTTGAACGCGTCCATCGAGAACTTGATGTTGTACCGTCCCTTGATAGACCAGTTCTTGGCCAACTGCGCGTTGACGTTGAAGGACTTTGGATTGGAGCAGCTTCCGCGGCTTTCCAGTCCAGGCTCGTGTGTGGGGTCACCAATTTTATACCCGACAAAGGTAAATGCATTCGCATTGAATACCTGATTGCGAGTATACGGAGTCGTGGTAGCCACATTACAAGAGGCCCCCGGAACCACCAAAGGACGCTCTGGGTTGACATAACCTGTACCCCAGAGTGAGCTAAGTTGGCATTCCTGTTTGTTATTGGCCGCCAATGAATCCAAGCAGGATCCAGGCCCGCCCGTAACATTGGCGTCGCTGATCCCCGTAGCATAGACGGTTGTGTTGGAGCCAGAAGCAGCTTGCACGATGCTATTGAACTCCCATGCACCCAAAACACCCTGGACCAGACCACTATGACCCTGCAACTTAGGCAGATAGTAGACCTCGTTTGCAACCAAGATGTTGGGACGGTTGATCTCCGAAGCGCCCTTGTCCAAACCAGGATCGGATTGAACGCTGACGGCTTCGTTGCCAATACTGCCCGATGAGTTGTTCAACTGCACGTCCGCAATTGAGTGCGACCAAGTATAGGCAACTTGGAAGGTGGACGACTGCCCTGTCTGCAAACGATATAAAGTTTGCAGCGAGTGATAGGTGGCGTGGCCGGTACGACGTACATCTTGGATCGTGCCGAAGTTTTGCGCCTGGCGCAGTGTTTGCTGATCCACAGTGTTCGACAGGAACGCTTCATTGATGAAGTTTGCTGGGGACACCGGGTTCTCATCGCGCCAGCTAGTCAGGTGAATGCCGGCATTGCCAACATAGCCTACCTGCAAGGTCTGATTGCGGTTCAATTGCTGCTCCGCAGTCAGGTTCCACTGCCAGCTATTTGGTGTGACATTCCGCATGGAACGCGCACCGCCTGGTGATAGTGCGGGGTTGTGCAATTGCTGAGCCACATCCAGCGTACGGACGTTTGCCGCATTGACCTCAAAGGGCGCCGTCTTGGACAGGTTTTCAAACCATCCCACCGGCTCACGCTGGTAGAACTGGCCCACACCTGCACGCAGAGACGTCTTCCCGTTGCCGAAGACATCCCAGTTGACGCCCAAACGAGGCGCGATGTCATGCATGCTCTGGAATGCCAGGGCGGAGTTCGGCCCCTGCGTTCCGCTGGAGAGATAGTTGACACCTGCCGGCTCGATGCCCAAGCTGATCAACTCTTGGTTCGTGGTCTGGCAAGGATTCGTACCGGGTACAACCAACGTTCCGTTGCAAGCGTCTCCATACTGCGATCCCGCGACACCCACTGTATTCGTAGCCGGATCTGGGGCCGTGCTCCAGATATTTTCATTGGCGTTGTAGTCTCCTAGGCGCCAATTGGCCCACTGCTGGTTCGTCGCATACGGCTCACGCAAGAAGGAATAGCGGAAGCCATAATTCACAGTGACCCGAGAGGATGCTTTGTACGTGTCCCCAAAGTACCACTCAAAATCATGCCAGCCAACATGCGCTGTCTGGTTGATGTTTTCCTCGCTTGTGTTGAAGTACTGCCCCTGCAACTCGAAATTTGCCAACGTGTTGCTCGTCTGCATCAGAGACGCACCCGTTGTCGGATTGTTCGCCAACCCGCCGAAGCCCGGCTGGTCAGTGCCACCGTTTCCATCTTCCACCTTGGCGTTCCAGCTAAAGTACGCGCCGGCCTTGAACAGGTGGTTGCCCTGCACTTTGGTTATGTTGTCCTGCAATGCGTACAGGTCTTCGTGATTGGTGTAGGGAGCGATGTTCCACATCGTGCCACCACCAATGGCCTGCGACGCGTAGCCAAATCCACCCCAAATGATCGGAATCGCACCCTGTTGCTTCAGCGATGTTGGCCACGAGGTAGGGATGGCTGCGTTGATGCCAGTCACAATCGGAACGC
>JAJZCX010000061.1 GCA_021851625.1 Acidobacteriota bacterium
ACCAACGCGGCGAGGAGCCGGTGCCTGCCTGCTTCCACAAATGCATCTGTCCCGGAGTCCAAACTGTGGCGTGTAGATGAAATTTGCACGGCGTCTCCGTGCCCGCTGTGGACTGCGGTGTAGCATAGCTCAAAGTGCCGTCAAAGCTCTGCTGTTGATAGCTGCCGCGCAGCTTATCCAAAAGAATCGATCCCGCATTCAGATGCGCCGTGGCTGCGGCAAGTTGCACCCCACCCGGCCAGTTCTCCAGCGCTGCGCGCACATTCTGCAACTGCACTGTGCCGCTCCACGTGGAGGACGGCGCAGGCTGCCCAGCCGTTGTCGATGCACGCGGCAGCCAGACACCTTGTCGCGTCAGTGCCAGAGCTGCGTGCCCTTGCAAACCCTGCACGCGCGCGGATATCTCCGTCCAACCCATCGCCTGCGCCATTGGCAGCAGTGTTTCCAGCGTCGCCGGGCCATTCAAACTGATGCTGTATCCCTGCTGCGTCAACATGCCCGTTACAGCGACCGGAGCAACCGCGCCCAAGGAAAGATGCGCGGGCGCAAGCGTGAATGCTAGCGGAGCAGCCTTGCCCCCTGCCTTGATCTTGCTTGTCATCCTGACCGCGTGCACATTTTTTTTCGCATTGTCCGCAACCGCCGCGCGGGCCAAATCCAACTCTGGCAACAGCAGCGGATGTGCCAAGCCGGGCAGCAGCAGCGCGCCCTGCACCAGATGCACCGCGCCTGCACAATCCCAAGTTGACGAGGATCCCTGCACCACCGCACCGCAAGTAACCGAGCCATTCAAATCTCCGGCAGCGCTCATCTGTGGCTTGATGCCAGCGCGCACGTGCCGCAGCCATTGCAACGCCGTGTCCGCTGTAATTTGTTGCATCTCCACTTGCAGCGCCGTCGCAGCAGTCTGCGCATTCGTGGCTACCTGCGTGTTTGCGCCCAGTACAACGTTGCCTGTCAGCCGCACAGCCCCAGCACCGAAGGGCGCATTGCAATCGATCGCCTGCAATTGGCTCTGCGACAAAATCCAATGCGCTCCGCAATCCACGCGCACATCGAGTTCATCAGCGGGAACCACTTCCGTGCGGCGCAGATTGTCAGCTTCGATCTCAGACTTCAGCGCCAAATCCGCGAGTGTGCCGCTGGCGTCGCCCGACATTTGCGCCATGCCTCGCCATCCCGAATCCTTGCCCGTGAACAATCGGCTGATCTCGCCCAGCGGAGCCTTGCCCCACTCCACATGCGCCGTTACCGGCGTCAGCGCAGCGCTCGGCGCAAAGTGGATAGCCGCCTCGGCACGCAGCTCGCCGGTATCGTTCATGTCCAAATCCGTGCGCAGCGGTTGCGCCTTCAGCCGCACATGCCATTGGCCAGTGGACTCGCGCCACAGCGCCATCTCGGCATCCATCAGCGAAAAGGGCTGCTTCTCCGCGCCGTATTTGAAGTTGATGCGCGCTCCAGTCGCCTCCACATACGGAAACTGCAAGCGCATACTTGCGTGCGGAGCATTCGATCTGCGCAGAATCGATTCAAAGTCCCAGCGTCCGTCGGCGCTGCGTGCCAGATTCAAGCTCGGATCATCCAAGCTCAGCGTGGCCACAGCAAAATGTCCGCGCAGTAGGCTGCTCATCTGCAAGACCGCCGTCACCGTGGGAGCGGTCATTGCAGGCTCCACGCCAAAGGCTGGATCTTCCGCAACAATCACATCATTCAAAACAAACGCTGGGCTGGGAAACAGTTGGAAGGATACAGATCCCACCTGCACGGGACGGCCCAAGCCCGCGCTGACGGAGCGCTCCAAGCGATGGCGAAAACGGCTGACGTTCAGTTGTGGCGCCAGAAAAATTGCCGCCAGCACCAACAGCAATCCAGCCACAGCCACTTTGGCCAGCCGCGCGCGATGCTTGTTTTTCGCAGGCTCCAAAACGCTTTGCATTTTATTGCACCCGGCGGAAGGTTCTGCGCCAGCGCGTTTGGTCAAAGAAGTGCACAACGATGTGCGCCATAAAGGAGACACGATCGCTGACGGATGTCTTGTACTCCTGGCTGGAGGGGGTGATGAACGACCAATAAATGAAGAGTGGACGGCCCAGGATATTTTGCTGCGGAACAAAGCCCCAGTAGCGACTATCCAAACTCACCAGCCGATTGTCGCCCATGGCGAAGTAGTGGCCTGCGGGCACCACCAAGTCGCCGCCCTGTATATATTGCGGCATATCCACGGCCCATGTGGCCGTCACGTCCTCGCTCATCGAAGGCGGCACGGCGGGAAAATCATCCCGATACGGGTAGTACGCATCCTCTGGATTGCCATCCTCAGCAGGCATGGCCGCGTAAGGTTGGTTTTGCGCGACGCCATTCAGGAACACCACGCCATGCTCCAAGTGGATGCGATCGCCGGGCACGCCAATGACACGCTTGACCAGAGTCAAATTCGTCTCATGCGGCTTGATGAACACGATGATGTCGCCGCGATGTACATCCCCATAGTGCACAAACGGCGCCCATGGCGTACGCGGCGACAGGCTGATACGATCCACCAGCACATGGTCGCCGATCAGAATGGTCTTCTCCATCGAAGAAGACGGAATCTCAAAATTTTGGAAGATGAAGGTGATGATGAAAATCCCCACCACTAAGACTGAGCAGATGGATGCGAAGGATTCGAGCGGCGTCTCCGACTGAACCGTGACGGATTCGCTTGGTTTCGCAGCGCTTTCGATGGTTTCCGTGCGGGCCAATGCCTGTGCTCCTCTTACAAGATTCCCGAAAATACCTGGGAAAATTTCTTCGTGAATTTCGTAAAAATCCCTAGTGGATGATGTGAAAAATTCTGTCCCAGCGCGCCACGCGCATTGTCTGCATCCACAAGGAGTGGTCGTGCGTCAGTCTATCATCCGGCAGCCCGGTCAGTTCTGAGGCGGAGGGAGCACGCAGAGAAAAATAGACCAGGAATGGCTCGCCCACGATGTTGGATTGGTGCACAAAGCCCCAATATCGGCTGTCCAAACTATCCCTGCGATTGTCGCCCAGCACAAAGTACCGACCTGCGGGCACCACCAATTCGCCATCGTGAACATCCCGGTGCATCCGTATCCACCAGCGCATATCCACGCCCGGATCGGTGTAGGCTAGCGAGGGAAAATCGTCGCGATAGAGGTTGGCCTCGCCCGGCGCGTTACGCGCAAATGGCTCCTCTACCGGTTCTTCATTCACGTAAACGTGGCCCTCGACCAAGCGAATACGATCCTGAGGCAAACCAATGACGCGCTTGACCAGATGCGTCTCAGGATGCAACGGATAGTGAAAGACGATCACCGCATCCCGCTGCACCACGTGGTACGGCAACAGATGCCGCCACGGCCCCGGCGGGGCATAGACCATTTTATTGACCAGCAAAAAATCGCCCACCAGCAGCGTGTCTTCCATCGACGCAGAAGGAATTCTGTACGGCTGCACGAGAAACGTCAAAATAAAAAGCGCAGTGATAAGAATCGTGGCCATGCCCTGCAACAGAGTCAGCAACTCCTCGGTTTGGCTAGCGACGCGCACCACCTCTGGCGCACAGATTTCCGCAGCACCCAATGCCTGTGCATCTGGCATTTGCGCAGCGCCACCGTCCATGGCTTCCATCGAACCGTCCGTCATGCGCTTTCCTCGTGTACAGAGGCATCCGGGCCGTTGGGCTGTTTCCGCAAAATATCCAATGCAATGCGCGCCGCTTCCTGCTCGGCAATCTTTTTGCGCGGACCACTGGCACTGGCCAGCAAACGTGGCTCTGCGCCAGTCTGCACCCAATGCACTTCGACTGCAAATGTTTTTTGATGGTCTGGACCGCTCTCCGCTGTAACCGTGTAACGAGGCTGGCCCAATCCACCTGCCTGCAGGTGCTCCTGCAACGCAGACTTATAGTCGCCCACCGCCAAGCCGACACGCGCTTCTTCCGCCAGCGGCTCCAAAGCGCCCGCCAACACATGCGCACACACAAACTCAGCAGCCACGGCCAAGCCACCGTCCAAATAGAGCGCAGCCAGCAACGCCTCCAGCGCATTGGCTAGCAGTGCAGATTTTTTGCGTCCGCCGCTGTGCTCCTCGCCATGGCCCAGCCGCAGCGCTTCACCCAGAGCCAGTGCGCGCGCCACCTGCGCCAAATGTTTGCGGCTCACCATCTGCGCGCGCAACTGCGTCAACGCGCCCTCATCCATTTCGGAGTATGTGCGATACAAATGCTCCGTGACGGCCAAGCTCAACACGGCATCGCCTAAAAATTCCAGTTGCTCGTTGTCATCCTGCGGCGTGCGCCGCTGCAACCGCTCACTGGCGATGGAACTGTGCGTCAGCGAGCGCACTAGCAAATTGCCGTCGGAAAATTGGTAGCCGATGCGCACTTGCAATCGCTGCATGGGCGAAGCACCAGCATCCTCAGACGCCTCTGCTGCGCTAGCTGGCAATGCTTCGGGTTCGGGAACGGCTGTGCGCCTATTCAAGAGTTGGCTCTCCCGTGACTGCGACTGCCAATTATTGAGCCTGCGCGCCTGCTGCACCCGGCGCGGACTGGCTCTGCTGCGAAGGCAGTTGATAAGGATGCTTCAGACCCTGTTCAGCAGCCTGCTCCGTGTCGGGGCGGCCATCGCGGCTCTGCATGGCAGCTTTGTATTCGGCAAGAGCGCTGTCGCGGTCTTCCTGCACGTCGTCGATGCGTCCCAGATAAATGTGCGACCACGCCACCGTGCGCGGATCGTGCGAGAGCTTCACGGCCTGCTGAAAGGCCGCAACGGCCTGCTCCGGCTTGCCACTGATCAAGTCAGCACGCGCCAAAATGAACTGCGCTCGTCCAGCGTGCTCCGTGTGCGCAGCCAGCGACTGCTGCGCGATCTGAATGGCCTTGTCGGCATTGCCCATAAATAGCGCCTTCTCGGCTTGATCGAGTACGTTCGGCTTGGGTGCGGTGCGCTGCACCACTTCGTCCTGCGCATGATCCACAAAGACCAATCGCTGCACGCTGGATCGCACCTCTGGCACGTCGATGCTGTAGACCATCTCGCCAACGGCTTCTTCCAAACTAACGGGGCTGGTCTCAAAATTTTTGAATTGACCGTAGAAGTACCGCGTCAAAATGTATCCCTGTTCCATATCCTGCTGCACCATCTGTTGGCGAGCGACCTCGGCCTTGCGATCATGTTCCACAATCAATTTGTTGATGGCCACCACTTGCGAGCGGTCGATATGCGCCGGGGGCACATAATCGGGAATACCCGTATTCATGGTGCGCGCTTCAATAGCGCGAATCATGCTCTCCGTCACCAGAGCTTCAATGTTGTTCTTATCCTCAAACGGAAGCGGGGCGTCTTCGACTCGTTCCAGAAGAGGCTGCAAGGCATCGATGGACTCGGAGCGTGCATAGATCAGTGGTTCCAATTCATAGTGCAGATAGGTGTGCTTGATCTCGCGCATGCGCACCACGCCATTCACCGGCGAAGCCACAACAATGTAATCGCCTCCATAGACGCGCGCATTCACTTGGCCCGGAGCAATCAGCGGCTCCAGCACCACAAGGAACCTGCGGATGGCATACTGGATGGGCGGCTGCTTCAAATACACATCCATGTCAAGAATCGTCTTGGTCATGGGTTCGTGCAGTTTGTTCACTTCAGCGTCATAGGCTGCGCGATCCAGCGCCCAGATCAAGTGCAGATTGACGGCAGTTGCATAGCTCCGCACCAGATTGGCGTACTCCGCGATCGGTGCGGCATCCGGTGGCAACTGGTCCTTGGGCACGCTCACAGCCAACTCCGGTGGCGGCGTCAAAAACAAGGCCAGCGAAACGTACTGCGCCAGATTGCTGCGCGCGCTACCCAGTGTATGCCCCTGCACAAATGCGCAGAGCCGGTCGCGTGCGGCTCGCGCCAGCTCCGACTGCGCCAGCGTCTGATTCATCTGTTCGCGCACGTGCTGACGCACAGGATCAGAAATGTTCAGTTCATCGTTATACCCACAGGCATTCAGCCCAGCCATCACGTCAAAAAGTGACTCGTCCGTCTCCAAAGAGATGGAAGGCCCTGTCGGATCCAGCGCAGGCGTTGTGCTCGTGTTGGCATCGGCCTTGGCTTGCGACGATTCATTCGCTGATGCTTTGTGCGCAGCGTTCTTCTCGTGGTCGCTGGAGGAATAGGTCTGCGGCGCACCGGGTTCCTGGGCCTGCTCCACCGTATTCTGCGCGTGCAGCGTGGCCCCCACCAGCAGCAGGCAGACTCCTGCACCAACAGCAGCGCGCCATAGCCACGACCCCCGGAAAAACCGCCCGTCTGCTTGCATAAAAATCAAGAACACTCCATTCGACTTAAGTCTATGCACCCCGCATCGGCAGGGTCAAACCCGACACGAAGAGGATTTTTTCGTTCTGGACAGATTCTCTACTGCTATGATTCGCTGGAGACACACCATGCACACAACCACCACGCACTCGAATGCGCCCCTCAACGCGCCACGCACTGTTCTGTTGGCTAGCTTGGTCGGCACAACCATCGAGTTCTTTGACTTCTACATCTACGCGACCGCCGCCGTGCTGGTCTTTCCGCGTCTCTTCTTCCCGGCTACGAATCCTTCGACAGCCATATTGGCCTCGCTGGCCACCTTTGGCATCGCGTTTCTGGCGCGGCCCATCGGCTCCACGCTCTTCGGCCACTTCGGTGACCGCATCGGGCGCAAGACCACGCTGGTGCTGGCGCTGGCCACCATGGGACTGTCCACCGTCGCCATTGGCGCGCTGCCGACCTATCGCACGTGGGGCTTCGTTGCTCCGCTGCTGCTAGCGATTTGCCGCTTCGGCCAAGGCTTGGGCCTGGGTGGGGAGTGGGGCGGTGCGGTGCTGCTGGCCATTGAAAATGCTCCGACACACAAACGTGCTTGGTATGGCATGTTTCCACAACTTGGCGCACCCATTGGATTCTTTCTCTCCGGCAGCGTCTTCCTGCTGCTGTCACGCACACTCACCAATGCGCAGTTCTTCGCCTTTGGCTGGCGGCTGCCCTTTCTGGCCAGCGCAGTGCTGGTCTTCCTCGGCCTCTATGTGCGGCTCACGTTGACTGAGACGCCTATCTTTGCGCAGGCGCTCCAGCGCGGCGAACAGGTCAGCGTGCCTGTGCTGAAAATCATCCGCAGCCACACACGGTCGCTGATCGCAGGCATTCTGCTCTGTCTGGCGACCTTCGTGCTCTTCTACCTGCTAACGGTCTTCGCGCTCTCTTGGGGCACAACCGCGCTCGGCTACAGCCGCGGAAAATTTTTGATGATGCAATTGCTGGATATCTTCTTCTTCGCCGTGACCATCCCACTCTCGGCGCTGCTGGCCGAACGCGGACGCAAGCGCGCCATGCTCTGGATCACGGCAGCCATTGGGGTCTTTGGATTGATATTTGCGCCCTTGTTCGCCGCTGGCACCACGGGCGCGCTGGTCATGATGGCGATTGGACTGGCGCTGATGGGCCTGACCTACGGCCCCATCGGAACGATTCTCTCCGAACTTTTCCCCACTTCCGTGCGCTACACGGGCAGCTCGCTCGCCTTCAGCCTGGCTGGAATTCTGGGCGCATCGCTGGCACCCTACATCGCAACATGGTTGGCAA
>JAJZCX010000062.1 GCA_021851625.1 Acidobacteriota bacterium
ATCTTTCCGGGGAACCGTGCATACGCGAGTTTGGCCGCGAACGCGCCAAGTTCAAACGCGAGCGCGCGGAGAAGAATCGCAAGCGCACGCCGGCGGAGATCCACGCGCTAATGATGCAGGAGCGTCGGGACCGGCGCAAGAAGAAAGCGGGCGCGGCATGAAATTCTTCTTGGCAATCCTGTATGTGACGGTGCTGGCGCTGATCGCGTTGGCGCTGGTCTGGAGCGGGCACTGGATTGTTGGGGCCTGTTTCGGGGTGCTGATCGGGATGGGCGTAAGGGTGCGCGCATGAGAAGCGAAACGACCATTCCTGATGCGCTGCATCTGTGCCCTGGCTGCGAGGATGTTGCGGCCGGCGAATTGTACTGCGAACGATGTCTCCATCTACGCCAGTACTACGACAATTTGTTGACGCGGACGGGCTATCGCAAGCCGGGCGATGTGGAGGTGCCCACCGAGTTGGCGGAGGTTTGCGAGGAAGCCGGAATCCGCGTGCGGCGACGCGCGACGATGCGCGGCATTCTGCTGGGGTTGTTTTGGGAGACGTGGGCGCTGCTGATGTTTCTCGCGGTGCGCTACATCTGGATGAACGGGAAGTAGGGGGAGAAGGCATGAAGTTTTTTGACGGGTGCCGTCCGGAGTTTTACTTTCATGGCGGACGCCTGATGAAGGACGCGAAGAGCGGCAAGCAATTCTGGAAGCTGAACCTCGTGCTGACGCTGAAGGCCGGAGAAGTGGCTTGCGGTTGCGACGATGTGATCCGCAACAACTATGTTGCGATTGAGACGCGAGAGAACCGGGTGGAAGAGATCAGGCTGGCCGACGTGGTGCTAGATCAGGTGATTGAGTTTTACTCGCTGGAAGATCACAAGGCCGCTGTGCTGCGCTGCGGGCCGTGCGATCTGACGGAGCTGCGGATCACGCGCGCGGACGATCTGACGGAGCTTTGGCTGAAGGCTGAGATCGAGAATTCGGACGAGGTTCATAAGTTCGTGCGCGAGTATGTGTTTCAGCGTCTCTGGGTGGAATTTGCGCCGCGTCAGATGCGCCTGGGCGACGGTGTGCGAGCGGCAATGGATGGGTTGACAGCGCCTTTGCGTTCGGGTGGGATCGACTCGATTTCGTTGCAAGTTGCAGGGCACGAGGCCGTCGTGCTGACAAAAGAAGACGCGGAACGCATCCACAACAAATTGAAGCGGATACGTCCGAATTAAGCTTTCTGTGCGTGCGGTTGGCGCGCGAAAAGACGCGCAGCGGTCACTCGAAAAAGTGAATGGCGATAGGTGCCGACGTTTGGCCGCTGCGCGAACATATTGTGGAAGGCCGGAAAATCGATGAGCAAAGAGACGGGCATTGAATGGACGGACACGACATGGAACCCGATTCGGGGGTGTTCGCGGGTGAGCGACGGTTGCCGCAATTGCTACGCCGAGCGCATGGCCCATCGCTTCTCTGGCCCGGGGCAGCCGTATGAGGGGCTGACCCAGCTCGTGAACGGCCATCCCGTGTGGACCGGAAAGGTTGAGTTGGTCGAGAAGCATCTGCTCGATCCGCTGCGCTGGGAGCCGATCCGGACGCAGACCGAGGCGGAGGAAATGGCCGGTATCTACGGGACGCGCCCGCGACGCATCTTCGTGAATAGCATGAGCGACCTGTTTCATCCCAACGTGCCGGCTGCGTGGATTGATCGCATCTTCGCGGTGATGGCGCTCTGCCCCTATCACATCTTTCAGATCCTCACCAAGCGTCCGGAAAGGATGCTGGCGTATTTGAGGGACGCGGAGAATCGCGTTCTCGCCATCCAGGAACAGATCACCGAGCTTATGCTCGGCGAAATCGGGGACGCAGCGTACAAGCGAGTAATGTCGAGGATGCGCCAGGGATGGGGCGGCTTACCGCTGAGGCACTTGCACCTGGGCGTGAGCGTGGAGGATCAGGCGACAGCGAATGAGCGCCTTCCCCTATTGTTGCAGACACCAGCCGCACTCCGGTTCATCAGCGCGGAGCCGTTGCTGGGGGCGATTGATCTGCGCCTGGATGCGGGAGTAGTTTCCCGCGTGGACGCGCTGAATCGCTACAACGGCCTCGACTGGGTGATCTGCGGCGGGGAAAGCGGGCCTGGAGCGCGACCGATGCATCCGGACTGGGCGCGCGGATTGCGCGATCAATGCGTCACCGCCGGTGTCCCGTTCTTCTTTAAGCAATGGGGTGAATGGCTTGGGCATGGGCAAGACGGCCCTCTGCGGGAGGACGGCCGGCAGCCCATCAATTGCTCGAATGAGCCAATTCGTGTCGGCAAGAAAGCTGCTGGCTCGCTGCTCGACGGGCGCGAATGGAAGGAGTTTCCGCGATGCAAAAAGTGACCACGCGACTAGGGGAGTCGTCGGCGGCGGCGTGCCGGCGCAAGAAGTGGAAGGTCGGTGACCGCCTGGTTGGGGATGAAGGTTACGGGCCGGACGTCATCGAGCTGACCGCAATCGGCGAGCGCCTCGTGATCGCCAAGTCCATCTCGCGGAGGGGGTGCCCGGTGGAAGACTGGGATCGCGGCGAGCACTCCTGGACGCTTTCCTATCGGGATTGGAAGAAGGTGCGGCGTGGGTGAGAAAAAGAAGACGTGGGACTTGACCGCGACATCGTCCATGTCCGCGGCGGCGGAATGGCTGCGCAAGCGCGGCGACGCCATCGTTGTGTTGGTGATTCGGGCGCAGGATGTGGCCTTTTCGGTCGACCCGCTGTGCTCGCCGCGGGATGCTGCGGAGTTGGTGAAGCAAGAGTTGCCGCAACTGCGCGATCAATTATTGCTGGAGCGCCTGAAGCGGGCGAAAGGGAAATCTTGATCTATCTGGCGACGCCGTACACGCATGACGATGCGGCCGTCGAGCGGCAACGCTACCAGCGGGCGTGCGAGCTGGCCGCGCACTTGACGGTGGGCGGCCACGTTGTGTTCTCGCCCATTGTGCATGGCCATGCGATGCGGGTGGCAACGTGGCTGCAGCTCGACCGGGCGCACTGGATGGAGATTGACTTCGAGTTTTTGCGGCGCAGCGATGCGCTTGTCATTGCCAAGATGCCGGGGTGGGAGACATCCCTCGGCGTGCAGGACGAGATTGCCTATGCATCTACGCATGGCATCCCAATTTACTTTTGGACGATTGACTGAACCTTTATCCGACAAACTTTTTGCTGGAGTGCTGCTTTGTGAACCAACCTGCGGTAAAACTACGCGACAAACGAAAACCTGGTCATTGCTGGCAAGACAATGAGCTGTACGACTGCTTCCAGCCTGTGATTGGCGCGCTGGCTGTGGGTGTGTACGTGCGCCTGACGCGCGAGTGTGTGGGCACAACCGTCAAAGGGGTGAGCCTGCGCGACCTGGCGGCGATGTGCGGGTTGAGCAAGAGCGCGGTGCAGCGTGCCTTTGCCGTGATGGAGACGGTGGGCATTGTGGTGGCGACGCGGAGCAGCGCGCATCGGTCGCCCGAGTACGAGTTGGCGGACCTGAAAGAACTCGCTGTGGGATATGATGCGGAATTTGACCCGCTGCGCTACTCGTATATTTTGAAGCCGGACATGCTGGCGAAGTTGCGGGCGAAAGTTGCGGAGCTGGAACGCCGTCTGCAGGGTCCCCGTGTCCCTCAGAGGGACACCGAGGCACGTGTGGGGACGGTTGCCGGTGTCCCTCAAAACGCAGTTGGTGTCCCTCAGGACGCAATCGGTGTCCCTCAAACGGGGAAAAATTGCGAGGGCAACAGATTATACAAGAATACAAGAATACAAAAAGACACTACCCCCCTACCCCCCTCAAAAAACGAGGGGGGGTTGGAAAAAGAAATGGAGGCTGCGGATGCCGGTGACCGGTACGACGAAAGTGCTGACGGGAGCGATGGGGACCGAGACCGACTCGGAAGTGAACCTGGCGCTGACGCGCAAAGAGGCCGAGGACCTGTTGCGGTTGCTGCAGCGGGAGCGACGCGGCGCTTGCCCGGCGAGCAGCGGGGAAGTGGTCTGGACGCACCTGTTTCGGCGGTTGGAAGCGGCGTTGGTGAGCTAGCCGCGGCCGAGCGGGTGATGCAGGCATGTGGCTGGGTCAACCGGCGTTTGCGGCCGATGATTGCCGAGGCGATTGTGCTGGCGATGGCGCGTGGCGATCCGGCCGCGCAGACCGAGCGGCGCATGGTCGCGATGTGGCAGGACCTGCAGCGGGCCAATTGCGACGGGCTTTTGCGCTACGGGATCTCGCCAAGGAAATTTATTGCGGAGGCGCATTGGCGAACGGACGCGATGTGGCCCTACGACCGGGAAGGCTTGAGAAACGCGCAGCAGGCTGCGCTGGGCAGCAGGAGGACAGGATGAAACCACGGAAGCCGATTGCGGTGCTGGGCGCGACGGAGAACGAGGCGTCGCTGCTGGCGTTGGTGCTGGACGTGCGGGGGTACTGCGTGGTGATTTGCAGCGGCGAGGATGCGGCCATGCGGATCGAGACGCCAGCGGCGTTTTTGTTGGTTGGCTATAGCTCCGGGGAGCGCCTGCGGGTGGAATCGCGGCTGTGGCTGCAGCATCGGAAATGGGCGCACGCGGCTGTGTCGCACAGGCCGGAAAAGACCGACGATGCGGCAGCATGGATGGCAGACGTGATGGACGCTCTAACGGCTGCGCTGCGCAAGCCGCGAGCGGACGCCGAATATCGCACGGCGAAGGAATCGGCAGCGGGCGCGGCGCGGCGCACGACGCGGAATCGGAGGTATGTGGCATGAACGACGACTTTCCAGAGATGCCGACGCGGCGTTGTCCGGATTGCAAGCGCGAGAAAAAGCTGATGTTTTTCTCGTCGCCTGGCGCGACCTACTGCCGGGAATGCGCCCGCGCGCGCAACCGTGCGCACCTGATGCGCAACCCGGTGCCAGCGGATGCGGCGTTTAATATCGATGCGCCGATCCGGAGGGAGCAAACCCGATGAAGATCACGAAAAAACGCGGCAAGCGCGGTGCGGAACGCAAGGTGCTGAACACGCGAATCTCACTGCACGCGTATTTACGGCTGTGCGAAATTGCCGGGGAGGGCAGCCTGGCGCAGGCGCTGAACGATCTAATTCTGCGTACGCAAGAAAAATCTTCGGAGTTAACGCTACCAACTTCGCACGATTGAATTTTGTATGCGATAGTGAGTGCAGCAAACCATCGACCGTCTGCGTTTCACGCCGCGACGCCTGTTCGGGTCCTTTCTCCGCGATAGGGGAACAGAAACAACAGCAGACAGGGCTTTCCCAAAAAAACGAAGCGAACGAGAGACCACGACCATGCGGAATACTCGACTGCGTGAAGCTGTGCCGCTGTGCGACTGCAATGGAAACTTTTTGCAGATGATTAGCCATGCGCGGGGCGCGGAAAAAGTGACGGACGGGACGGCGACGGCGGTGCGCAGCCTGAGCTGTGGCCGCAGTCGCATTGTGCGTTATGTGGAGACCGACGGCGCAACGGCGAGCCGCTCGCGTGCCAGCGCGACGATGCTGGACGCGCGGGACGCGATGGCGATTGCCGGGTGTTACGGGCGCAGCCGCACGGCGCGATTGCCGGAGGTCGACACCCGTGGGCGCGATTCGAAACATGCGCGAGAGCTGGCAGCCGACGCCAAGATGCCGCCGGAAGATGCCGTCGAGAGGCGGCAAAACAAGTTTGCGATGTGGCAGCGGGTGCCGCTGTGGAATGCGCGACACGTCGCGTGGGGGTAAGTGTGGCGCCGTGGGGAAATCGAGAAGGGCTCGGATATCACTCCCTGGCATTTGAGGCCAGGTCCTCCCAGGAGCTGCAAGGGGTGCGCGTCGAAGCGAAGATCTGCGAGCTGTGCGGGGTGGGATTTTTCCGGCAACATGCGGAGCGCGAGTGCAAGCGCTGCGCGGCCAAGCTGGCGCAGCCGCCAGCGCCGATTCCGCCGATTACGGCGGCGGATCGGGAGCGCACAAGCAAAGGGCTGCACTATCCGAAGATGCGGGCCGCAGCGTATGAGCGGGCTCGAAAACGACGCGAAGAGCGATCCAAGCGGCAACGAGAGGGTCGGATGCGTGGGCCGAGGCTATTGGGGCCGAGAGCGATCCAGTGAACGGAGGAAGCGTGATCAACCCTGAAGTTGGTTCGGCGCTGATCGGGGCCGGTGTGTCCACCGTCGCGATGCTGGCGAATCGTTTAGTGGTGACCGCGAAAATGCAGGCGAAGCAGGAAGAGCATTCGGAAAAATTCAAAGAAGTTGGGGTCCTCTTCGCGGGCCTGGATCAGCGGTTTGTGCCGCGCAATGAGCTCGATTCGCGGCTGACGTCGTTGGACAGAGGGCAAGAGCGCATCGAGAAGCTGCTGAATTTGGCGCTCTCGCTGGGGCGCGAGAGGAACTTCAACCGCGACGGAAGAGAGCCCTAGGATGGACGAAAAAAAAATATTTGCAAGCGGGGCGCAGAGTTCGGGCCGCGTGGCGCGGTACGATTTGGTCCCGCGCAATTTTTTACGGCGCGTGGCGGAGCGGTTTGGGCTGGGAGTGGGCAAGTATGGCGAGCGCTGCTATCGCAAGGGGTTGCGGGACCGCGAATTTATCCTGGATCGCCTGAACCATTTGCAGGAGCATATGCAGGCATATTTGGCACCGCAGAATGTGGATGAGGCACTCGACGACAACCTGGCGGCGATTGGGTGGGCGGCGGCGTTTCTGTGCGAAGTGGAAGCGGATCGGATTGGCGCGCAGGTCCTGATGAAGATACGCGCGGAACGCGGACAAAGCATGCAGGTGCAGGTAAAGCGGGGCTGAGATGGCGAATGTCCAAGCAGCGGTGGAAGCGGTGTTGCGCCAAGAGGATTCGACGCTGAGCGGACGCATCACGGAGATAGCGGGCGATGCGGGGGGCTTGACGCGATTTGGGTTTGCCAGCGCGTTTCATCCGGAATTGCGCGAGACCACGTTTTACACGACGATGACGAATGCCGACGCGCTGCAGCTTGCGACGGAAAAGATGACGAGGGAGTACGCGGAGCCGTTGTGGATTGGCGCGATTGGGGATCAGGCGCTGGCGACGAAGGTACTGAGCTACGGGGTGAACGAGTGTCCGCAACGCGCGATTGAGGCATTGCAGAACGCGGTGATTGTGATCCATCCTGGACTTCGGCTGAAGGTGGATGGCGTGATGGGACCGCAGACGATGGAAGCGGTGAATCGCTGCATGGCTGGAAGTCTGCTGAATGCGTTCCGGCTGCATATGATTGAGCGCTACGTGGTGTACGCGAAAGACAACGTGCTGCGCGGGCTGATTGATCGGGCGCTGGCGTGAGCGAGGTTTTGCGGATGGCGCGGCTGATGGCCTGGGGCTACGGCGCGTTGGTGGCGAAGAAGGCGCGAGGCGAAACGTGATGGACGCAGCTACGGTCTTTGGGTTTTGCATGGGCGTGGTTGCGCGAACGGTGACAGGCGCAGTACTGCGGCGCATCGGGTGGGTGTGCGTGGGCATCGTTGGGCTGTTTGCGCTGGATTTG
>JAJZCX010000063.1 GCA_021851625.1 Acidobacteriota bacterium
AATCTCGTATTCGGGATAATCCTGTTCAAAGAAGGTCGCCAGGTGCGCTTCCAGCCCCGGCTCATCGCCGTGCAGCGGCTTCAACAGACTCACCGGCGGCGTAAACTCCGGCGCAGACTTCGATGCGAACTCACTGCGCCTGCGCGCGCGAAATCGCCACGCTGCCACCAGCACCATTCCACCAAAGACGCTGGAGGTGAGCAGACCGAAGCAGCCAACGGCCAAAAAAAATTCTAGGAGAAGTGTGTGCATGGAATGGGTGTGCCAACAACAGAATACTGCAAGCTTCTTTATTTCTTCTTGCCCGGCTCACGCGGACGCATCTCACGCACGCTCACCTCGCGCGCCTCGACAGGAATAATTGCTGGCCGACGCAGCGGCACCAAGCCGGGCGTCGCCTGCTGGGCCGCCTGTTGCACGCGCGCCAGCATCTCCGAGCGCACATAATCCACAAAGCTCTGCATCTGACGATTCATCTCTTCCATGCGCTCGCGCATTTGCAAAATGATGCCGATTCCAGCAATGTTCACGCCCAAGTCGCGCGCCAAATTCAAAATAAATTCCAACCGCTCCAAGTCTTCATCGGTGTACAGGCGCGTGTTGCCGTCCGTGCGCGACGGCTTCAGCAGCCCTTCGCGTTCATACATGCGCAGCGTCTGCGGGTGAATGCCGTACATCTCCGCCACTGACGAGATCATGTACGCGCCTTTGGATTTTCGCTTTGCCGTCATCCCTTCCCCCTTGATCTGCGCTTCGTCCCGCATCCCCAATCCATGCCGGACTGTGCTAATCTGAGCGGCGACATGAAATTCATCCCCACTTTTCTGCTCGCACTCTCTTGGGTGGCGATTCCCGCCGCTCACGCTCAATCTGCCCAGCCCAACTTCAAACCCGGACAGTGGCAGGTCACCTCCACCGTCACGCCGTCCATCGGCAAGCCGGTGCATAAAACCGTCACCGTCTGCGCCAAAAATCACGGCGACCTATGGAACCAGCCCCATCCCGGCCAGCAATGCTCCGCGCCACAAGTCACGTCGATCCCCAGCGGCTACAACGTCAAAATCCAATGCAGCGGCGGTGCCGGTCCTGTGCAGTGGAAGATGTCCTCCAGCGTGGATGAAACCCTATCCGCTGGCGGCGATAGCTTCCAAGCCAACGGCACCACCACTTCAGAAACCACCCTGCCCGGTCGTCCCCCCATGCAGGTTAGCGCCACCATGCAGTCCACCGGCAAACTTCTCGGCGCCTGCAAGTAACCGCGCTGCGCATCCCTATACGGCCCGCGTCAGCAACTCTTGGCGCGGGTCTTCCGGGTTCAACTGCGCCAGCTCACGCAAAATCTCCCGCGACCGCTCATCCTGGGCCTTCGGCGCGATCAACTGCACCTCAACGATCTGATCCCCGCGCGTGCCCTCGCGCACGGCGCTGGCCACGCCCTTCTCGCGCATCCGCAGCTTTTGCCCACTCTGCGTACCCGGCGGAATCTTCAACTGCGCCCGCCCGTCAATCGTCGGCACGTCAATCTTCGCGCCCAGCGCCGCTTCGCTCACCGTCACCGGCACCGTCAGGTAAATATCATCGCCCGCGCGTGTGAATATCGGGTGCGTCTCCACCCGCATGATCAGATACAAGTCGCCCGCTGCGCCGCCATGCGCGCCCGCATTGCCCTTGCCACCCAGTCGAATGCGCTGCCCATCGCGCGTGCCCGGCTTCACCCGAAACTCAATCGTCTCCGTGCGCGCCACCAATCCCTCGCCGCCGCAATTTGTGCAGGCGCTGCGCACCCGCCCCGTGCCTTGGCAGCGCGGGCATTGCAGGTTGAACTTCATCCGCCCGCCCATCTGCGTCACCTGGCCGGTGCCATCGCACTCCTGGCAAATGCTCTCGCCGCCGCTGGAGCTTTTGCCCTTGCACACCGGGCACATCTCGCGCCGCGACACTTGCAGCTTCACCGTGCCGCCGCGAATCGAGGTCCAGAAATCAATGCTCACCTGATATTCAAGATCGGTGCCCGCCTCCGGCACCTCTTCACGATGTCCACCGCGAAAGGCTCCTGAAAATATGTCGCGGAAGCTGCCCCACGAAGAATGCGATGACTGCGCAGATTGACCAGCGCCCTGCCCTGCCGCTCCCTGTCCAGCCGCGCCACGGCCCATGCCGCCCGCGCTGCGGCTGCGCGAAAAGGGAGTGTCATCAAAATCCGTAAAATCAAATCCGCCAAAATCAAACGGAACGCCTGCACCTGCGCGTCCGCCCTGGCCGCGCGCCGCCGCCTCTGCCGCCGCCGGATCAATGTTGTCGGAGTAGAAGCCAAGCTGGTCGTAAATCTTGCGCTTCTTCTCGTCGCTCAACACATCGTTGGCCTCGGAGATTTCCTTGAAGCGCTCCTCGGCCTTCTTGTCGCCGGGGTTCACATCCGGGTGGTGCTTGCGCGCCAGCTTGCGGAAGGCCTTGCGAATCTCCTCCGCCGTGGCCGTCTTCTTCACTCCGAGCGTGCCGTAATAGTCTTTGGTCTGTGTGGGCATAGGCTGCTGCTCTGATTATGCACCTGAAAACGCGGGTTACGCGCTACGTTTCATCCGGGTTGAGTTTTGCGTTCCCACTTTGCTTCGTGGCTGCACTTCGCGGTGAATTTTCATGCGCAAAGTATCCTCTGCGACTGCAAGCTCGTAAGACTTTTGCATGTTCATCCAGAAATCTGGGCTGGTGCCGAAATAAATTCCCAGACGGATGGCCGTATCTGCGGTGATGCCTCGGCGCTCATTCACAATTTCGGAGATGCGGGTAGTGGGAACACGCAGTGCAAGGCCAAGCGCATTCATCGACAGCGCGAGTGGCTTCATGAAATCTTCACGGAGGAATTCGCCGGGATGAATGGCGACGAGTCTGTCTCTTGATGTTCGCTGTGGCATCGAAATGTCCCTCCTAGTGATAATCCACAATCTCTACGTCCCACGCGTGATTTTCATGCCAGCGAAAACAAACGCGGTACTGATTATTGATGCGGATGCTATGTTGCCCCTGACGATCTCCCTTCAACGCTTCAAGGTGATTTCCCGGAGGATATCTGAGATCGTCGAGGGATTTTGCAAAATCAATTGCACCGAGCCTGCGGGCTGCAATCCGGGCAATGCTTCCATATTTCCTGCTGCGACCCGTCGTAAAAATCTTCCGCGTTTCGTCGTCCTTAAAATGACGGATCACACGTACAGCGTATCACGGACGGCGTTAAATGCTCATCGGAATAATTACTCCAATTTAACCAGCGGGTTTTTGAATGAACGCGAGAAAACACTCCTTTGCGCCGTGGATGCCAACCCTCCAAATACCTTGTCATCCCGACCGAAGTCCGCGCCAGCGGACGCAGTGGAGGTATCTGCGGTTTGTCTTCACCCACAATCAACCGCAGATTCCTCGACTCTGCTGCGCTCCGCTCGGAATGACATTTTTGTTGGCAATGTTGCAATTCCCCACGAGAGAGTCATTCTGAGAACTCCCCCCCCCCATCAGTTCCAAACCATCTTCACATCCATCGGTTCAATGCGCACGAACATATCCGGCGCAACGCGACGCAGCTTGCGCGCGAAGCTCTCGGCCTCCTCGCGTGTGTCAAAGATCTGGCGGTCTTTCACGGCTCCTGCCAAAATCTGCTCGCACTTCCAAACGGTCTCTGCTGTCATCGCAATCCCTCCCCTACCGCTCACTCTGTACTGCCATAAAAACGCAGGGCACCCCAGCAAACATTGCGGAAGCGCCCCAGGATTCTTCGTGCACGTACAAAAAGTCTCTGCTTTTTTCTTTACTTCTTCTCTTCCACGTCCACGTACTCAGCGTCAATGACGCCTTCGTCCTTTTTGGCCTCGTCCTTGGCTTCGGCCTGTCGCGCCGCGGCATCGGCTGCGGCGGCATCGGCTGCATCCGAACCGGTGGCGGCATTGGCCTTGTACATCGCCTCTGCCAATTTGTGGCTGGCCGTGGTCAGCTTTTCGCGTGCGGCGTTTAGCTCCGCAGCGCTCGGCTGGCCTTCCAGCGTCTTCTTGGCCTCGGCCAACGCAGCTTCCACGTCGGTCTTGTCGGCATCGGCCACCTTGTCGCCGCTGTCCTTCAACATCTTTTCAATGTTGTAGACCAGGCTGTCCAAGCCGTTGCGCGCTTCGATCTCATCGCGCTTGGCTTGATCCTCCGCCGCGTGCGACTCGGCCTCCTTGGCCATGCGCTCCACCTCTTCCTTGCTCAGGCCCGAGGAGGAGGTAATCGTGATCTTCTGATCCTTGCCCGTGGCCATGTCTTTCGCGGTCACGTTCAAAATGCCGTTGGCGTCGATGTCAAAGGTCACCTGCACCTGCGGCACGCCGCGCTGCGCCGTGGGAATGCCGCTCAGCTTGAACTTGCCCAGCGTGCGGTTCTGGTTGGCCAAGGGCCGCTCGCCCTGCAGCACGTGAATCTCCACCTCGGTTTGGTTGTCCGCGGCGGTGGAGAAGGTCTCCGTCTTTTTGGTCGGAATCGTCGTGTTGCGCGGGATCATCGGCGTGGCCACGCTGCCCAGGGTTTCAATGGCCAGCGTCAACGGCGTCACATCCAGCAGCAACAGGTCCTTCACCTCGCCAGCCAACACGCCGGCCTGCACCGCCGCGCCCACAGCCACTACTTCATCTGGATTGACGCCCTTGTGCGGCTCCTTGCCAAAGAGTTCTTTCACCAGCGTTTGAATGCGCGGCATGCGCGTCTGTCCGCCCACGAGCACCACTTCGTCAATCTTGCTCACGTCCAGGCCCGCATCGCTCAGCGCCTGCTTGCAGGGCTGCATCGAGCGCTGCAAGATGTCCTCAACCAACTGCTCCAGCTTTGCGCGCGTCAGCTTCTTCACCAAGTGCTTCGGCCCGGTCGCATCCGCCGTCACAAACGGCAGGTTGATCTCCGTCTCCATCGTGGTGGACAACTCGATCTTGGCCTTTTCCGCCGCATCCTTCAGCCGTTGCAGCGCCATCTCATTGCCCTTGGCGCGCAGGTCCAGCCCTTCATCCTTTTTGAACTCGTCGATCAGCCAATCCACAATGCGCTGATCAATGTTGTCGCCGCCCAGGTGCGTGTCGCCATTGGTGGACTTGACCTCAATGACGCCCTCGCCCACTTCGAGAATGGACACATCGAACGTACCGCCGCCGAAGTCGTAGACCACGATGGTCTCGTCCTTCTTCTTGTCCAACCCATAGGCCAGCGCCGCCGCCGTCGGCTCGTTCACAATGCGCTTCACGTCCAGCCCGGCAATCTTGCCCGCATCCTTGGTCGCCTGCCGCTGCGCGTCGTTAAAGTAGGCCGGAACGGTGATGACCGCCTCCGTCACCGTGCTGCCCAGGTAATCCTCCGCCGCCTTCTTCAGCTTTTGCAGCACCATCGCGGAGACCTCCGCGGGCGTGTAGTCCTTGCCCTGCGCCTCCACAACGATGTGGTCGCCCTGCTGCTTCACCTTGTAGGGCACCATCTTCATCTCGTCGTTCACTTCATTGAAGCGGCGCCCCATAAACCGCTTGATGGAGTAAACCGTGTTCTCCGGGTTGGTGATGGCCTGGCGCTTGGCCACTTGGCCCACCAGCCGCTCGCCGCTCTTGGTAAACGCGACCACAGAGGGAGTCGTGCGTCCACCCTCCTCGTTGGCAATCACCTTCGGCTCGCCGCCTTCCATCACGGCGACCACCGAGTTCGTTGTTCCCAGATCAATTCCAATAATCTTGCCCATAATGCCCCTCGCTCTGCGTGTGCTGGCCTTTGGCCAGAGATAGATAGCCTCTTCAGTATCGCAAGTTGAGTGCAATACTGTCAAATTATTTGACGCAGAAATACTCGATTAGATTCATCGGATGTATCTGATTGAAATAAAAAGAAAAGCCTGCACCCATCCAGTCAGAACAGGTGCAGGCTTTTGCTACTGAAAGCGCCGACTTAGGCGTAGGCGGGGTCGATGGCATCGGGCTGGATGCCCAACTCCTTGAACGCCTTCACGGCCTTGGCGGCTTCGAATTTTCCGTCACGCACCAAGCGGGAGAGCGTGGCGGCAACGATCGACTCGGCATTCACCTCAAAGTGCGCGCGCAGGTGCTCGCGGTTGTCGCTGCGGCCAAAACCATCCGTGCCCAGCGTGACCAGCCGTGGTGTCAGCCAGGGAGCCAGTTGGTCGGGAACGATCTTCATGTAGTCAGTGGCGGCGATGATGGGGCCGTTGGCCTTGTCGAGCGCTTGCAGAATGTAAGGCGTCTTCTGGGGATCGGCTGGATGCAGGCGATTCCAACGCTCGATGCCAAGCGCCTCGCGGCGCAGTTCGTTGTAGCTGGTCACGCTCCAGACGTCGGTCTGCACGTTGTATTTTTCGGCCAGCATCTGCTGCGCGCGCAGCACCTCATTCAGAATGGGACCGCTGCCGAAGAGTTGCGCCACGGCCTTGCCGCTGGCCGCTGGGCGGAACTTATAGATGCCGCGCAGAATGCCCTCACGCACGCCCTTGGGCATCTCTGGCATGGGGTAGTCTTCGTTGTACATGGTGATGTAGTAGAAGACATCCTCGGCCTTTTCATACATGCGGCGCAGGCCGTCCTGCACAATCACGGTGAGTTCATACACAAAGGCCGGGTCATAGCTCAGGCAGGTGGGCACGGTGCTGGACAGCACGTGGCTGTGGCCGTCTTGATGCTGCAAGCCTTCGCCCAACATGGTGGTGCGCCCCGCGGTTCCCCCCATCAGAAAGCCCTTGCCGCGCGCATCTGCAAAGGCCCAGATCATGTCGCCGACGCGCTGAAAACCAAACATGGAGTAGTACATGTAGAACGGAATCGTAGGCACGTTGTAGTTGGAGTAGCCGGTGCCCGCCGCGGTAAACGAGGCCATCGCTCCCGCCTCGGTAATTCCCTCTTCGAGAATCTGGCCGTCCTTTTCCTCGCGGTAGAACAGCAGCATGTCCACATCATGCGGCTTGTACTTTTGGCCGTCGCTGGCGTAGATGCCCACCTGACGAATGGCCGACTCCAAGCCAAAGGTGCGCCCCTCGTCGGGAACAATGGGCACGACCATCTTGCCGAACTGCGCGTCCTTCAGTAAATGGCGCAGGATGCTGACGAAGCCCATGGTGGTGGAGACTTCGCGTCCGCGAGAGCCGCCCGTCCACTCACTGAAGTAGTCGATCTCTGGTGCCTTGAAGTCCATCGGATGCGGCTCGCGGCTGGGCATGTAGCCGCCAAGTGCCTGGCGCCGTTCGTGCAAATAGGCAATCTCCGGCGCATTCTTCTTGGGCAGGTACAGCTTGGCCGCGCGTGCGGCCTCCTCCGCAATAGGCAGATCAAAGCGCTGCGCAAATTCGGCCAGCACATCCTCGCCCAGCTTCTTCTCTTGGTGCGAGGCGTTGCGCGACTGCGTGCTGCTGAGGCCGTAGCCCTTGACGGTTTTTGCCAGGATCACCGTCGGCCCGCCGGTGTGCT
>JAJZCX010000064.1 GCA_021851625.1 Acidobacteriota bacterium
TCAATACAACGGAAAAAATAGCGCGGAACTCACCTGCGAAAAGGTGCCGCTCTCGCGCTTGGTGCAGGCCTACGGCACGCCGCTCTATGTGTATTCGGCGGGCGCGATTCGCGAGCGTGTGCGCATGTTCGCCGATGCCTTCCATGGTGTGCGGCATACGATTTGCTATTCAGTGAAGGCGAATTCCAACCTGTCCATTTTGCAATTGCTGGCGGGTTTGGGCGCGGGCTTTGACATCGTTTCTGGCGGCGAGTTGGAGCGAGTGCGCCGCGCAGACAAGAAGGCGCTCAAGCGCGTGGTCTTCTCCGGCGTTGGAAAAACAGCGGCGGAGATGGATGCGGCGCTGGCTGCGGGGATTTTGGTCTTCAACGTGGAGAGTGCGGCGGAGTTGGATGTGCTCGAAGCGCGCGCGCGTGCGGCACGCAAAGTGGCACCGATGGCGCTGCGCGTCAATCCCGATGTGTTTGCCGAGACGCATCCATATATTTCCACCGGGCTGCACGCACACAAATTTGGTGTGGCCATGGCCGATGCGCGCACGCTGTACCAACGCGCGGCGCGCAGCAAACATTTGCTGCCCACGGGCATCAGCGTGCACATTGGTTCGCAGATTCAGAACGCCGAGCCATTTGGCCAGGCGCTGCGCCGCGTGCGGGAGCTGGTGACAGAACTGGCGACGGAAAATATCGCATTGCGATATATCGATGCCGGCGGTGGGTTGGGGATCTCCTACAAAATCGAGGAACCGTTCGATCCGCAGGCCTTGCTGGCGCAGTATGCGCGCGTGGTGCGTACGGCCCTCGCTGGTTTTGGCGGTGAATTGCTGTTGGAGCCGGGGAGATTTGTGATCGCACAGGCCGGAGCGCTATTGGCACAGGTGCTCTACGTCAAGCGCAACGGCAGCAAAACCTTTGTGGTGACCGATGCGGCGATGAACGATTTGATTCGCCCCGCGCTGTATCAGGCGCATCATGCGATTGTGCCGCTGCGGCGCAGGGCCAAGGATCAGGCGACGGTGGTGGATGTGGTGGGGCCGGTGTGCGAGAGCGGAGATTTTTTTGCGCGCGACCGCTCCATGCCAGAACTGACAGCGGGCGACGGCATTGCGATTTTGGATGCGGGCGCTTACGGCATGGCGCAGAGTTCGAACTACAACACGCGCCCACGTCCGGCAGAGGTGTTGGTCGATGGCGGCAAACACAAACTCATCCGCCGCCGCGAAACGCTGCGCGATTTGCTGGGGCCGGAGATGCTGCGCTCGTAAATCGCAAGGCCCGTATTGTCGCTCTAGTTGTGGAGTCTCAACAGGTTGTTGTCATCGATACCGGATCGACTGATGGGCGGCAACAAGCCAAGGCTAGCATGAGGCCGATGCCAAGTGTACTGAATGTAGTGGACTGGGTTGTGGCGGCGCAGCCGTCCAGCACGTACTACGTGCCGGACGGGCTACCTTCCAGATACCGCTGCAACACAACGCGACAGACTGAGTCCTCATCGTCTTGGAATGTCCAGTTGGGTTGCGATGCCACAGCGGGATCTGTCCTCTGATTGAGATCGATCACAGCAATTTTTCCGTCGTTGTAGATGTTGCGATAGGAACGCATGAGAGCATGCATTTGCCCATGAGTCAGGACAGTCAGCTTCCATAACTCGCGTAGCTCGGCTGAGGTTTTTCGCGGTTGTTCCAGCGCATTACACGATCCCACATCGAGATTTTCTGCGTAGTTGTGGTCGAAGATCACATATTGGACGGAGTTGCGCTTGAGCCATGCGGCCAGCGTGCTGGCGGAAGCGCCATAGAGCCAGCCCGGAGGCGGAGCGGCTGCTCCCGGCCAATCCATGAGGAAGATTCTGTTGCGTGAGAAATCGAAGGAAAAAGAATACCCCGTGTCTTCCAGTGCCGTGGTACCAACGGGGATGGCATCTTGCGCACGGCTGTACTCCATTTGTATCGCTGGCAATTCCAGCGCTCTGCCACTCAAGCTGGTGAGCAGGCTTTTGTGCAGGTCTCCAGCATTGAGCCACAGATCGCGGAATGGGCGCGGGTTCGTGCCGGCCACGTCATAGTAGAGGAGCATACCAACCAAAGAGAATATGCCCAGCAGCAGCATGGCTCTGGAGTGTTTTGTGTGCGGAGGCCGATTGGCAATGGCGGCACAGGTGCAATAGAAGATCAAGATGGCCAGAAAGAATTGTGGGTAGTTATAGCGCCAGATAAAATCCCCTCCGGTTTTGTAATTGAAGGCGGTAATGGCTACGGCGGCTGCTGCCAGAATCGAGAGCGCGAATCGAAGTTGGGCACGCGATTGGGTAATAGCCGTCGCAGCCACGCCGAGGATCAGCAAGGCGATGGCCTGCAGAAAAACCTTGATGACGGTTCGCGTTGTTGGGAATCTAGGCAGAGTGGGGACGGTTCCATAGCGAGAGTAGTCGAAACCATGGCCCAGCACTGGAAATAAATAAGTGCCGTCGGCGTGGTGCATGGCCAGCATCCAAGCGGCCAGAACCAAGAAAGCGCCGAATGCCGTCGCTGCGAATAGAAGCAACAGGCGGATCGTGTCCTTGCGAAAATACGCAAAGAGATAGGTGGTGACGGCCAGCATTCCAGCTATGGGTAAGTAGGTGGATTTGAGGCAAACCGTCGTGCCTAAAATACTGCCGGACAGGATTGCATAGCGGAGTTGCGCGGATCGCTCCGGGCTGTCCAACACTTTACGCAGCAGCCAGACGGAAGCGAGCAACAACGGAAGTGGCAGAAGAACATAGGTTAGGTTGATGGTTTCCTGCGGAGACAAAAGCGCTAGTAACTCCATCAGCGCAATTTGCAAAGAAGAAAGTTGGAAGAGTACGCCGAGATCGTAGAGCGCCACGACGAGCAGGAGTAGACCCGCGGCTCTATCCGCCATGCCAATATGTGTCAGGGATGATCCGGCAAGAAAAAATGTTTGCAAAAAATATCCCCCGCCCAAGCTGGAGAGCATCCTTCTGTCGCTGAAGGGATCGAAGGCAAAGGAGTGGGTGGCCAGCATCTTCAGTGGAAGGGCGAGATATGCGGAGCCATCGTCAGGAATGTCGAAAAGGCCGGTACGAACCGTGGCGGCCAGCTTGATTGCGCAGACCAGCAGTGCGGCCAGAAGCATCCAGCGTGCGGCTGGGGTTGCGCGGGCGATGAAATTTCCCCAGCGATTTTCAGTGGGAATTTCGCGGCGCAGCAGTACGTAGCCACCCAAGCCGATCAGAACGATGGCACCCAGCACTTCTATGCGAATGCCCTGTACAAGATTGATCCAGCCGCCGAGGAAGAGGACGTCAGCAATTCCCAAAGCGCAGGCAACGGAGGTGGGCAGTGGAGGGATGCGGAGTAACTTGGCGGTTAGCCGACCCCAACCTGTAAACGAGATCAGAAGCAGGCAGCACAGGGCCAGTGCGCCGATGCAGGCCAGCAAGGAGTGGGCAGTGATGGGCTGCGGCAGGCCGGTTACGCTGGGATATTCAGGTAAATGGTCATGGAAATACTCCTGCATGATCTCGCTGGCCAATATCACGTTCGTTCTCCTGTATCTGATGGGAGGACTGCTAGATTCTTTCCAACCAATATACCGGATGAGAATTTTTTATGGCCGTGTTCTGCTACTGCGTCAGGGATGTGGAGGCGTTGGGGGTGTTGGTCGATGCCGAGGGATGCGCCAAGGCCGTGGAGGAGGCATATTCGCCTTCGTCCTGCTTGGGGCCGAGGCCGAGTTTGATGAGCGCGCGAGCGTCGGGCGTGGATTTGGTTTGCCAGCCGTTATCGGCCTGGAACTTCTGCATGGCTGCCTGGGTTTGCGCGTCCCATGCGCCGGTGGCGTTGCCCTTCAGATAATGTTCTCGAATCAGAGCCGCCTGAATCTCCGCGGCGCGCTGGGGATCGATCGCGCGTTGGCCTTGCACCTTATGCTTTTTGTGGCGGCGTTTGCGCCAATGCCCCGCCGTTGCCTGACGGCGCACGCGCGTGGCCGAGGCAGGCAAAGAAAAGGAAAAGAAAACGATCATCGCGCAGAGAGCACATACAGCAATGCGAACCCTACGTTGCAAGGCAGACCAGCAATTCATACCTCTTCAAGGATAAGCCGATTTGCGGGTCGGCGCAACCGATAGCATTCCAAAAAACATGCAGGCGCCCGGGGAGATTCTCGCGAGCGCCTGCGTGCTGTTGTGTTGATATGGCTAGGGTTTACGGCATGGTCCCGCCCACGTAAGTGTTGGCGTGGGAGTGATCCTGCGGGTCCGTGACCAAGAAGACAATATCCTCGCCAGGCTTTAAGGCTCCAATGGCGTCTTGGAACTGGCTGACGCTGGAGACCGGCTTACGGTTGACCTGCAGGATGATGAGACCGGGCTTGAGCATTTGCAGCTCGTCGGCAAAGGAGCCGGGACGAATGGCGTCAATGAGCACGCCGCCGGGGATGCCGAGTTTGCTGGCGACATCTGCTGGCACATCGCGCACGCTGAGGCCGAGACGGCTTTGGCTGCTGGCTGTGCCGCCGGGGCCAGAGCCTTCGCTGCCGCCGCCGAGAGCGGCAATCATCTTGGCGCGGTCGGCGATGGTGACGGTGGCGGTTTTGTGCTCACCATTGCGGATGTAGCTGATCTGGGCGGTCGAGCCGGGCTTGCGCTCGGCAATGTCGTTGACCAGATCGTCGCCATTTTCAATGGAGCGGCCATCGATCTCGGTGATGATGTCGCCGGGTTTCAGGCCAGCCTTGTCTGCGGGGAAGCCGGGCTGCACGGAGCTAATGATGACTCCATTTTTGAAGCCGTAGACACGCTCGACGGCGCTCGACAGGGACTGTTGTGGCTGGAAGGTGATGCCGATGGAGCCGCGGACGACCTTGTGCTCTGGCCCGATGAGTTGGTTATAGACGCTGATGACGGTATTCGACGGCATGGCGAAACCGATGCCTTGATTGCCCGCCGACTGCGTATAAATGGCCGTGTTGACGCCGATGACCTGACCAGCCATGTTGACCAGCGGGCCGCCGGAGTTGCCGGGATTGATGGCCGCGTCGGTTTGCAAGAAGTGCTGGAACTCGCCGGGTGTGCCTGGTTCAATGGAGCGGTTTTTTGAGGAGATGATGCCCGCGGTGACGGTCTGTTGCAGGCCGAAGGGGCTGCCGATGGCGACCACCCAGTCGCCAATGCCGACACCTTCGGAGTTGCCCATCTTGACGGTGGGCAGCGGGGATTTGGTTTCAATTTTGATGACGGCGATGTCGGTGGCCTTGTCGGTGCCGATCAGCTTGGCCGGGCGTCCCGGATCGCCTTCAGGGTCGGTGGCCAGGCGGACAAAGATTTTGTCGGCGTGGTCAATGACGTGATTATTCGTGAGGATGTAGCCGCGCGGATCGACGATGAAGCCGGAGCCGAGAGACTGGCGCATACCGCCGCCGGGGCCTTCGCCACCATCGTCATCGCCGCCCGGACCTGCTTGCGGGCCACCGGGACCCCCTGGGCCGCCAGGGCCGTTCGGCTCTCCGAAAAAGTGATTGAAGAAATCCTGAAAGTTGCCCTGATTGCCGCCCTGCGCGCCGCGGGGAGGATTCTTCGGAATCGACTCCGTGTTGATATTGACTACGGCGGGGCCAACCTCCTTGGCGATTTGCGAAAAGGCCGTGGAGAGCTTGACCGGATCGGGAATTTGCAACGGTGTCGCATCAGAGGAGCTGCCGGAGGCCTCCTTGCCGTGGACATCGTGGGCCATCAGCGAGCCGATCAGGATGCCAGCGGAAAGTGTGGCGAGAATCGTAAATGTGAACGAGAGGCTGCGGGAGCGAAACCGGGCGAGCAATGCTTTCATATTTGTCTTCGAACCTCGGAGTGTATGAACGTGCAGACTGCGGTTGTATACAGCAAGCAACAGTATACGCGCCAGCCCATGCAGATGCGGCAGATGCGTTTTCCACTCTATTGGACGGATTGAGGGTAAAAAAGTTATACAGAGCGGGTGGGCGGCAAAGTTTGGGCAATCGCCAGTAGCAGGAGCAGAATGCGGCGCAGGCCCAAGTCGCGGCCAGTGGCGTCAAACCATTCGTCGCGTGTGTGGATGCCGCCGCCGGTGCCGCCGCTGCCCAGGCAGACGGCGGCAATGCCCAGAGCCAGGGGGATGTTGGCGTCGGTGGAGGCGGTGCGCTGCTCGCTGCGAATGCCGAAGTGACGATCGACGGCCTGCACCAGCGAGAGCAGGGGGGCATCTTGGGACAGGCTGGCTGCGGGGCGCTCGCCGATGCAGTCGATGGAGAAACGCAGTTGTAGATCCGGGTGCGGATCGCCCGCTGCATGGTTGCTGTTGGCCACGGCGTCGGTGACGGCGGTGCGCAATGCTTGTTCCATGCGCAGAAGCTGATCGCCATTGGTGGAGCGCAGATCCATGCGCGCCTCGGCCCGTTCTGGGATGGAGTTGATGGCGCTGCCGCCATCGATGCGGCCCACGTTCCAAGCCGAGCGCGGTTGGGCGGGCAGTTGGAGCTGGTTCATCTCCACCAGTGCGGCGGCCAGAGCCAGCACAGGGTTGGGCACACCTGCATCACTCCACGAATGGCCGCCGGGGCCGGTGATGGAGACGCGAAAGCGACGGCTGCCCAGACCTTGGGTGACGATGGAGTCCACACCCGCGCCGTCGAGGATAAGCGCGGCGGCGATGCGTTGGCGCAGCGGCGATTCGGTGAAGAGGTGGCGCATGCCGCGCAGATTGCCTTCACCCTCTTCGCCGACGTTGCCTGCGAAGAGAATGTCCACTTCGGTTTGCAATTTTGCTGCACGCAGCGCGGCAGCCAAGGCCAGCAGTGCGGTGAGGCCAGCGGCGTTGTCGCAGACGCTGGGCGCAAACAGGATCGAGTCCTGCTCGACGGGTGTGCGCATGGCGCTGGCGGGAAATACGGTGTCCAGATGCGCCGAGAGCAGAATGCAGGGTTGGTTGTCTGCTTCGAGATGCGGCTGCGTGGCGGAGCGGGCGGCCCTATGCCAGCCGAGCGCGTTGCCACAGGCGTCGATGTGCACGTCTTGCAGTCCGAGTTCCAAAAAGCGCTGGCAGAGCCAGTCGGCGCGTGCGCCTTCTGCCAAGGAGGGCGCGGCAATGGCGGTGATCTCACGCTGCCAACTGCGCAGTTGCGGCTCCTGCAAATGGAACCACTGGAAGGCGCGATGCACAGCGGGCTGCGCGGCCAAATGGCCGATGGTCTGCGCCGCCGGAGGTAGGGAGGTCTGCGGCATGGGCGGTAGCCTTAGCATCGCATGAAATGGGTGCGATGCGAGAAAAAAGCGGAGCCGCGTGGTGGAAAACTCCACGAAGGTACCGTGGGGGGGGGATGGGTGCTTGGAACCGCAGATTCCTCGACTCGCTTCGCTCGCTCGGAATGACAAAGTGTTTGTGGTGCGTGCGTTATCGCGCGGAAGGACAAAGTGTTTGTAGTGCGGAGTGTTTCT
>JAJZCX010000065.1 GCA_021851625.1 Acidobacteriota bacterium
GGCCGCTCTGTTGACTTTGCGGCTGGCGCAGCGCATTGCGAAGGAATCGGGTGTGTATATGAGTGCTGGACAGTTGATCTCACAGTTTTCGACGGAGGCTGGATTTGGGTCGGCGGCAATTCGGTATCTGTCGGATAGCAGTGTTTCGCATGTGGATTTGGTGCTTGGAGAAGAGAAAAATCTTGGCGGTGTGACGTTGAAAAAAGGATGGCTGCTGGGTGCCCGCTTGCATGGGGGTGTGCAGCAGCGTCCTCCGGGTTATGCAAAGTTTACGCGTGTGGTGCGCGTGGCCGTGGAGGTTCCCGATGTGGACGCGGCGTACGCCTTTGCGGCGCGGCAGTTGGGCAAGCCGTACAACAAGAGCGCCATTGTGGACTTCTTCTTGCACCGCAGTCGCGCGTTCACGGCGGAGCAGCCAGCTTGGTTTTGCGATGAGCTGAACTATCAGATTGTGGCTGCGGGCGGGTTGCTGTTGTTGGGCACGGAGAATCCGCTGAATCTGACTCCGCAGGAGGAGCTGTTGAGTCCGTATTGGAAGAAGGTGCAGGCATGATTGCGCAATGCAAGGGATGGTGGGCTGGGTATCGTGCGTCCACACACGCAGTGGCTGGAGTGCTGGCAGTGTTGCAGGCGGCGTACATGGCGGATGCGGACGTGCAGCATTTGGCGAGCCGAATCTTGGGCGCGCATCCAGTGGTGCAGGCGTTGTGCGGATACTGCCTGGTGGTGGCGGCTCTGTACCGCAATGGTGCGACGCGGGCAGACAAACAGAAAATGGAGAAGAACAATGGCAAATAAATTTGTGACGTTTCTGGAAGACTTGGGACACTTGTTCAAAGTGGGCGCAGAGAAGGCGCTGGCGGTGGAAGCAAAGCTGTTGCCGATGGAGACTGCTGTGGCGGGTGCAGTGAGCATTGTGGACCCGGCACTGGGCGGAACCTTTGAAGCCATTCTGAGCAGCGTGGTGAAGGTGGAACAAGTGGCCACGGCAGTGAATGCCACGCATGGAACTGGACAGCAGAAGTTGTCTACGGCGCTGCCAGAGGTGGAGCAGGCGATTTTGAGCAATCCGATTTTCAAGGGAAAGACGATTGCTAATTTGCCGCTATGGAACACGGCGATTGAGCAGATCACGAGTGCGTCGGCACAACTGCTGAATGCGGTTGCTGCGACAAGCACGAGCACGCCGAAAGCGTAGGCGTAACGTATAAAGTTGCCTCTGCGTCCGTGCGTCTCTTGGGGAGAAAAAGAGATGCACGGACGATTTTTTTGTTCCTTGCGATCTACGATGGCATAGCGGTGTGTGTGTAGGCCGCAGAAGCAAGAACCATGGCATATTTGCACCGACTGTTTCCTCGCAGGGTACACATTCTGATCCGCATTGCATTCTGCAAATGTTCATTTTGCAGTTCCACATGGAAATTCCCGCCTGAAGCACAATCCCCCATATAATTTCGACATGAAGCAAGCTCCGATAGTTGGGGTGGTGATGGGCAGCCAGAGCGATTTTGCCGTGCTGCAGTCCGCCATCGACATTCTGAAGGAATTTTCTGTTGCGCATGAGGCGCGTGTGGTCTCTGCGCATCGCACACCGGACTGGCTTTTTGAGTATGCCAGCACTGCGGAGGCGCGCGGCTTGCGCGTGCTGATTGCCGGAGCCGGTGGCGCGGCGCACTTGCCCGGAATGCTGGCGGCGAAGACGCATCTGCCGGTGCTGGGCGTGCCTGTACCCGCGACGATGCTCAATGGCGTCGATTCGCTGCTCTCAATTGTGCAGATGCCGAAGGGGGTACCTGTCGGTACGTTGGCTATTGGCAAGCCGGGAGCAGCCAATGCCGCACTGCTGGCGATTTCCATTTTGTCGTTGCAGGATGCGGCGTTGCGCGCGCAGTTGGTTGCTTGGCGCGCGGCGCGCACGGATGAAGCACTGCGCACGGAGCTGCCCGAGTGAGCCGCAACGGCGCGAACGATCCGCAGGCAATTCTTTTTCCCGGCGCGACGATTGGCATTCTTGGCGGCGGGCAACTGGGACGCATGACGGCCATGGCCGCGCGCTCGCTGGGCTATCGCGTGCAGGTGCTTGACCCCGACCCAAGCTGTCCGGCGCGCTTTGTCGTGGATGCGTGCTTTGAAGCCTCTTGGGAGGATGCACACGCTGCCGCTGATTTGGCGCGCGGTTCCGATGTGGTCACGCTGGAGATTGAGCAGATCGCGCTGGCTTCTTTGGAAGCCGCAGCGCGCTACGCTCCGGTGCGCCCCGGCCCGGCCATGCTGGGCACAATTCAAGATCGCATTCTGCAAAAAGAGTGGTTGGTGCAGCATGGACTGCCGTTGGGCGATTGGCGCACGGCGCGGTCGGCTGCGGAGTTGATCGCGGCTGCAACTGCGCTGGGCGGGCGCTGTTTTGTGAAGAGCGCTCGCGGCGGTTATGACGGTCGCAGCCAGGTGAAGCTGGGTTTCGACGAAGCCTCCGATTCTGCTGCCTGCACGGCGGCGTGGGATGCGCTGGGTGCTCGTCCTGTTGTGGTGGAGCAGGCGCTCGCTTTGGAGATGGAGATCTCTGTATTGGTTGCACGGTCAGCACGTGGGGAGTGTGTTTGCTATCCACCTGCGGTGAACCACCATGAGCAGCAGATTCTGGTGTGGAGTGGGTTGCCAGCCAATCTGCCGCCACATCTAGCGGAGCAGGCGCGAGAAATTGCACGCAGCATCGCCGAACAATTTTCATTGGAAGGATTGCTGGCCGTGGAGATGTTTGTGACCACGGACGGGCGGCTGCTGGTGAACGAACTGGCTCCGCGCCCACACAACAGCTACCACGCCAGTGAGCGTGCCTGCGCCACCAGCCAGTTTGAGCAGGCGGTGCGCGCCATTTGCAACTTGCCGCTGGGCGCGGTGGAGATTGTGCAGCCTGCGGCGATCGTCAACTTACTGGGCGATGTGTGGCTGGACGCGCAGGACGAGCGTGGCCCACGCTTTGATGCGGCGCTGTCGGTTCCCGGCGTGCGCCTGCATTTGTATGAGAAGCATCTGCCACGGCGCGGACGCAAGATGGGACATCTGTCTGGCATCGGCGCAACGGTGGAAGAGGCCGTGGCGCGCGTGATCGAGGCGAAGGCAAAGTTGTAGGCCCATGCAGGCATGGAAAGACCACAATGTCCTACTGCTCCCAGAGGATGCCTCCGGCTCCTGCACTATTTGGATAAAAAAACCATAATGTCGGCGTAAAGTTGGCATTGCTAGGGTTGGTTGGAGGTGTGTATCCAACAGGTGGTCCATGTTGAACGAATGGGCGCGGCATGGTGTCTCCCTGCACACGGGTTCCGATCAAAACATATCCATCTGTAGCGTTTCCTCCGAACGCGCTGATAAAGTAGCCTGCATTGGCCAGCGTAGCTCCGGTTGCCAGAACTTGATCGGGCTGCACGATGTTTGAAGTGGTTTCATACGTGCTCGCCGTGTCTGCCTGCCATCCATACGAGATCAAAATGGCCTGTTGGTTTGCATCATCCAATGTAATCGCGGTCACGATGCGGCCTTGCATGCCATCCGCAGCCGCCTGATTTTGAATTGATGTGGTCATATTCGATCCATAAGGTACGGTTTCGACACGACCATCGAAGCCTCCGGCTTGAGAAGTCTGAATCCACGCCACGCCGATGTCCTGACAGGCAGGCTCTAGGTCCATGGAGAAAATTACCGCGTTGGATGCAAGGATGGATTGCAAATAAGAGACAGCCGGTTTGTAATTTGTAAAATTTTCATCGTAATACACCGATAGGTCAATTGCTGGCGGTGGCACTACGGATGCATCGGCGTACCAATTGCAATCGTTATTGCCACTCACAGCGTCTCCCATCGACAGCGGAACGCCCACTGCATTGGTATAACCCGCCGTAGTAACTCCCAATTGGCTTACCCCGTTGGTTTGTATTCCCAAGCCACCCGGCCACGGGGCCTGCTCCCACTGCAAATAGCGCAGGTCGCCCATGGCGGGTGCACGCGGGCCGATGGTGAGTGTGGCCACATCGCTGATCACCGGGCCGGCTGCATTGCTGATCGTGACTTGAAAGGTGGATCCATTTTCAGAGGCTGTTACATTCGGCGTGGTGTATGTGGCATTTGTGGCTCCGGAGATAGGCGCTCCATTTTCAGTCCATTGGTAAGTTTGCGGCGTCGAGCCGGTCGTCGTAACGGAAAATATGGCCGGACGGCCAATGGGAATTCTCTGGCTGGATGGCTGCGTAGTGATCGTGACGGCCTGAGCCGGTGGCGGCGGCGCTGTGTATCCACTGCCACTGCATCCTGCAAGAATCAGCGTTGAAGACAAAAGAATTTGTGCAGCGCTCCCCATAGACAATTTTGGGTTCAGTACATTTGCGTTGGCCATGGCTCAGAGAATTCTACTCCGACACGCCGTCTAGGATTTGGGCACAGTCCATGCGCAAGGTGTCGTTGTCGTTGAAGACCAAACCATAAAAGCGCACCACGCTGCCCACGGCGATGGGATTCGTGTTGAGCATCTGAGTGTTGTTGTCCGCATAGACCACCACCTGGCTGGGATTGGTTAGCAGCGTGGTTTGCCCTGGCTGCACAGCAAGCGCCGGGAAAAGATCATACGAAGCCAGAGTGATCGTATAGGTCGTAAAGTTTCCGCTGCTGCCGATCGCGCTCACCGTGCCATTGAGTGTTTGCGGTAGCAACGTCATGGCGCTGATGGTTGGGAGTATGGAAGCTGGCGGAAATTGTGCGTCATGCATTGTGATAGAAACATTTTGACCGGCAATCATGTTTGCGCTGTTGAATCTGGCTGGAAACGGAAGGTTGGATAAATTTGATAACTGCTTGGAGATGTTAAATGTCGAGGGTCCATAATTGAATGCAATAGCGTCGGATCCTTCAATAGGTCCTGCAATTTCCTCCCTGCCGAAAACATCCACGGACGTATTGCCGCCGGTTACACCTTGGATGGGCGTGTTATGGTTCCAAACAACTGGCCCATTCCAAGAACTTGTGTTTGCAGACTGTGTGTCGTAAACCGTTACTCGGTCAGCATGCAAGGTTCCATTTTGTTGAATGGTTGCATCGATGTCCACTGCCATGCCTGCGGCAAGTTGGGAAAGTCCGCCTATGCCTTGAAAGGCTGTATTGCTATCTGTCAAAAGTGTCCAAGATGGGCCGTTGGGAGGATCAGAATGATATCCGTATGGTGTGTCCCCCCATCCCTCCACAGAAGATACGAGCATACTACCGACCTGATTGTCCACGCTGGCCACAACTCCTTCCATCCCCTTCAATATCCCGTTGGTTATGCTCGTTGGCGTTGGAGCAATATTGATGGCTGTCGCTGAATAGTTTGGCGTAAGGGACGCCTGCTGCAAGGACGACACATTGCAGTCAGGAAAGGTTGTCGATTGCGACACCAGCAGATTCAAGATAATTCCCATGCTGTTTTCTGAAATTGTAACTGGCTGAGAGAAATCAATCGTTGCTGTAGGAGTCTGGCTAGAAAGTAACCAAAAGTTGACAATAGAATTTCCCTGAGAGTCAAGGCCAAGACATGAGAAGCTACCATATGAGGCGGACACTTGCACTGCCGTATAGATTCCTTGCGGAACACTGGCAACAAAAAGCGGCTCTGGATTTCCATTCACATGCATCCATTCTATGTCCAAAATTGCTGGAAGTGCTAGAGGTGTTTGTGGTACATTCAGCACCGGAACGGACTGGCCATTTGCATTGATCATTGTTATAGATTCCGTACCCAAATAAAATTGATTCAGACGATCGTTGGCTGTGCTCATCGATAAGAAGACCACATTGGTAGGGGATGGAGGCTTCGTTAGTGTAGAGGAACCACCTCCGCAACCAACAAGGAAAACCGGGAAAAGCATATATAAGAATGTGCGGAAGTTTCGGAGCATGTTTTTTATGTACCCATTCCAGCCAGTTAGGCAGATACCGTGCGGATTCTGGATGATTCTTCCTCCGGGGATAAAATCCCCGGAGGAAGAATTTGAAAGCAAGAGAAGAAGATTTAACGACTTCACAAGCGTTACTGCCCTGCTGGTATAGGCACAAATACGAACGTGCCAAACAAGTTGTCTTGGTATGCAATGAATTGAGTTGGGCCCGAGTAGCCTGACCCATCGGGCGGTCCAGTGACAATTAGTGCATCATTGAGCGTTGTCGTGGTGGTAATTGTGTCCAGTCTAGAATTCGTCCACGTCAACGTGTCGCTTTCGTTGAGTACGGTAGTTACCCCAATTCCAAAGATGTGGCCGCCAAAGGATTCTTCTAGCCCAAACGCTTGTTTGATTATGTTTTTGCTACCATTAGCTACGGCCTGCGTGTTGATCTGCTGTAAGTCATAGCTGGTTGCTAGGGAACCATCTGTGTAGGGAATTGGATTCGGAGGGGAGGGATCTATTGTGTATCTTCCGTCCGGTGTTGTTTCTGGATTTCCAGCGAATCCCGTATAACGCGTGTTCGGACAATCCACCGGACTTTCAGCCAAAGGGTCATCGGTTAGTATCTGACAGATGTCACTGAACGTTAGGTTCGGCATTTCTCCGTTGGGCCACGTTTGTCCCGATACCCAGGCGCGGGCAAGCGTTCCATAAGAAACATAAGAGCCAGTAATCGGTGCACCGTATGCCCAAGTCAGTTCGCTGGGGCATGAAAAGTGTCCATTGAGGCATCCCACTTGTACAGGAAAAACGTCTGGCCCATTAGTGCCGGCCGGATCACTTGGATCGAAGCCATATCCGTTCCATTTGATTGCAGCCGGCCCATTACTGACTGCTGGGGTGTATGAGAGTAGTATTTCCGGGTTCAGCCAAAGCCAGATGTAGTCATAATCATTATTCACCGGAGACATGGTTGGAGTTCCCGGAGTCTGGTAAGAAACCGTTGTCGATTTGGTTAAAGTAGTTGTTGTTGCACTGTTTGATTCCTGCGTGTAATCAGTGGATGATGTAGCTGTCACTCCTGCGCTTCCATCCACACCTGCAGTCCATCCTTGAATTTGACTATTAACAGAGATACTAAATCCAACATCGTTGGAGAATGAACTGGAAATATCCGTTGTATTTCCAACCGAGATCGTGTTGCCGTATTGTACGTAGCTGGATGATCCTGGCGGCGCGTATGTCACACCGACCACGACGTATTTAGGATTGACAAATCCCTGGTAAGGTTGCGGGCAACTTATATAGGCCTGACCGCCAGAGTCGAACTGGTCGGCGGAGAAGGTGAGCGTACAGTTTCCAACCGGAGTGGAGACGCTGTTGGAGTTGCCATTGGTGCTGCCATTGCCGTTGGAGTCCCAGCCGCCCACGATGCCGCAGCCCGCGTCGCTGAGATAGGTAATGCCAAAATTGGCAGAGGAGACTGTGCCGTTCGTG
>JAJZCX010000066.1 GCA_021851625.1 Acidobacteriota bacterium
GCCCGTGGATGCGCTGATCTCGCGCACGCGCGCATTCAGCGTATCGGCGATGTAGAGATTGCCGATCGCATCCTGCGCCAATCCCGTCGGCCCATTCAACAGCGCACTCGTCGCCGGGCCATTGTCACCGCCATAGCCGCCCGGTTGCAGCGGATTGCCAGAGAGCGTTTGCATCAGCCCGGTGGTGGCGTTCACCTCGCGCACCAGATTGTGCCCGGTGTCGGAGAGAATCACGTCGCCGCTCGACTCCAGCGACAGCCCGCGCGGAGCAGAGAGCGCCGTCTGCGTGGCCTGCAATCCGCTACCGTTGTAGATGGTGGTTCCATTGCCTGCGTAGAGCGTAATCAACCCACTGACCGCATCCACGCGGCGAATGCGGTTATTGCCTGTGTCGGCAATGTAGAGATCTCCCGCTGCGTCCACGGCCAGCGCCGTCGGCAGATTCAGTTGGGCCGCAGTGGCCAGTGCGCCATCGCCCGCGTAGCCCTGCGCGCCCGTGCCCGCCACGGTTGTAATGTTGCCCGTCGCTGCGCTGATCTTGCGCACCACATTGTTGCCGGTGTCGGCAATGTAGAGATTGCCCTGCGCATCGACGGCAATGCCTTGCGGCTGATTGAACTCCGCCTGCGCGGCTGCGCCACCATCGCCCGCGTAGCCCTGCGCGCCTGTGCCGGCCACGGTTGTCATGATTCCGGTAAAAGCGTCCACGCGGCGGATGCGGTTGTTGGCCGTGTCGGCGAGGAACAGATTGCCCGCGCCGTCCAACGCCACCCCCTGCGGCAGATTCACCGCGCCGGACGTGGCTGCGCCACCATCGCCAGAGAATCCAGCAACATGCGTGCCCGCGATCGTGTTGATTTGCTCCAGCAATGTGACCGCAGCGGTTGCGTGCAGCATGCGCGGAAAGGCCAGAATGCAGGCGGCAATCACCAGTACGAGCGACACAAATACGGGACGCGAAATAGGCCGCACCATCGGAAATCTCCAGTGCTTCTCGGGGGATCAGCGGATTGCGCTGGGCCGTTCCGCGGGAACGCGTGCGGGGGTTCCACGGACGGCGACAGCTTCAGTATGGTTGGAAATTTTGACGACGCGGCGGAGAAATCCCTGCGTAGCTGGGCAGAAATTCCAGAATGGGAATTGGCAGTTGGGGGAATGTCAGAACGGTAGGGTGCGGTGGGGTTTGGTGGACGGATTCCTCAGGCTGTCAGGCGCTGGTACTCCTGCAAGAGCACCTTGCGCAGCGCGCGGGCAGAGGTGGATTCGCAAGGTACTTCACTGGTGCGGCAACGCTCCACGGCGCGGGATAAATCCTCCAAAAACGCGACGCAGGGAGCGCAATCCTGAATGTGATCGCGGAAGCGGGTACAGGTGGCCTCGTCGAGCGTGTCATCCATGTAATCGGAAAGCCCGGCGAAGATGCGTTTGCAGTCCACCGAGCGGCGGGCGTTGGAGCGTTGGGAGGGCTTGGTTGCCGGACGCGCCTTGCCGGAGGTGCGCGCGGCCAACTCCCGGCGCACGAAGAGCCGCGCGCGATGCAGGCGCACGCGCACGGTACCCTCTTGCAGGCCGGTGATCTTGGCCACTTCGGCTGCGCTCAGTTCTTCCATGTCATGCAGCACAAGAATCAGCCGGTACTTGGCGGGAATGCGTTGCACGGCTTGGTGGAGTTGCTCGGCATTCTGATTGGAGATGGCCTGCGCCTCTGGCGAGTGTACTGCCGTGTGCAGCAATGCCTCCAACTCCGCAGGTTCGGGCATCAGCTCGTCGAGAGAGAGGGTGTGTTCTGGCGCGAAGCGGCTCTTGCGGCGGCTCATCCAGCAGCGATTGCGCGTCACCTTATAGAGCCAGACGGCCAAGGCTTGCGGGTTTTCAATTTTGCGCAGGTGCGGCAGCGATTTGAAGAGGACATCTTGCATGGTGTCTTCGGCATCCTCGCGGTGGCCGCAGACCTTCATGCTGAAGGAGAAGACGGTCTTTTGCAGCAGATCCAGCGCGCGTTCCATCGCGGCTGGATCCGGGGAACGCAACAGGCCGCTGGCTTCGATCAGTTCCGGTCGCATCGGTGGTCACACTTTGGTGTCGCGTTGGGGATCGCTGGCGTGGAGTGGAGCGGAAACACTGGCGGAGAGAGGGGGATTCGAACCCCCGGTAGAGCTTTTGACCCTACAACGGTTTAGCAAACCGCCGCCTTCAGCCACTCGGCCATCTCTCCGTATCTGCACGAATTATAAACGATGCGGGGTGCGAAGACCGTTCGCCCCATCGCATCGGCGCAGCCTACATGCCGCCTTGGCCAATGTCCATGGAGGCGGGGATCGGGCTGCGCTCGTCAATATATTGCTCAATCGTGCGGGTCAAGGTGCCCTGCGCTTGCAGAATGAACTCGACCGCATCGCGCCCCGCGCCCTGTCCGCCGCCGTTGACGGTGATGCAGTGCGCGGCGGCCTTGACCTCTGCGCGCGCGTTGGCCACGGCGATGGCCAGTCCGCAGACGCGCATTACCGGCAGGTCGATAATGTCGTCGCCCACATAGGCGATTTGTTCGAGAGAAATTTTTTCCTGTTCCAGAATCTCGCGCACGGCCTGCATCTTGTGCGACTGGCCCATGTAGACGTAATCCATGCGCAGATCGCGCGCGCGCAGGGCAACCGTCTCGGAGATGCGCTTGGTGATGATGCCGCACTTCAGCCCGCCCAGCCGTGCCAGCGAGATCGACGTGCCGTCATGTGCGTGGAAGCCTTTAGCCTCGACCATGTTGGTGGAGTGAATGCCGTAGCCGCCCTTGTCCGCGTGCGCGTCGATGTGTTGTTGTGTGGCATCGGTGCTGGCCGCGGGCGCTGGGAACAGCCAGATGCCGCCATCGGTGAGCACGCCATCCACGTCGAAGAGAATGAGCTTGATTTTCTTGGCGCGCTCGTTGGCGTCTGCGGAGAGGACTGTGGCTGTTGGTGGCATATATCTGCATGATAGCGCGTGCGGAACCGCGCTCGGCGTGGGCTGGGCATCGCTCTGTGCGTCGCGTGGAGCAGGGCTGCGCGGGTCGTGGGGCAATTTGCAAAACAAGAAAGAGTCATTCTGAATGAAGCGGAGCCACTGCGACCGAAGTGAAGAATCCAGAGAATGATGACTGGCTCGACGAAGCGGGTACCTTCTGGATTCTTCGCTGCGCTCAGAATGACACGTTGTTTTCAGGTAGGGATGTGGAGAGTGATCCAACCTGCTTCAAGCTGACCCACGACCGGTCTGCGCGGGTACAATGGAAAGCGCTACGCAATCTGAGATTTCCTGCGACGCAGCGCACCGGAACCCAGTGCACCGCGTGTGCCGCGCAGGGATGGATGGAGAGAGCTTTGAAGCGGATTTTGCCGTTGGTTGTGTTGGGAGTTTTTTTCTGTGCGCCCGCGATGTTGCGCGCGCAGTTTGCGCCGTCGCAGGCCACGCCGGTGCATGACCCCTCAGTATTAGTGCCGCCGCCGGGCGCACGCGTAGCCATCTTTGAGTTTGCCGACTTGGAATGCCCGGCCTGCGCGCGGGCCAATCCGCTGTTAATGGAGGCATCCGAACGCTACCACATCCCTTGGCTGCGCCATGATTTTCCGCTGCCCATGCACGTTTGGAGCTTTCAAGCCGCGGTCGATGCCCGTTGGTTTGACACCAAGTCCAAGGCGCTCGGCGAAGCCTTTCGCAACGCGGTGTTTGCGGATCAGCCCAACATTCAAACCCAGCCCGATCTGCGTACCTTCGCCGAAAACTTCGCCACGCAACACAAGCTGGTGCTGCCGTTTGTCATCGATCCGCAAGGCAAGCTGACCGCCGAAGTGAAGGCAGATTATGCGCTCGGCCAGCGCGTTGGCATCAACCACACGCCGACCATTTGGATCGTCACCCGCCACTCCCGCGGTGCGCCCTACATTGAGGTTACGGATACCTCGCAACTCTACGACATCATTGATCAGGCGCTGGCCGACACGGCGCACGGCTCAACCCACCGCAAGTAGCGCGGGCGGGCATAGCCCCCGGTGATTTATACTTCTGCCTAGCTTCGACAAACCTTTGGGCCGCTCTCTAGCAGGGCGGCTCCGGGAAAATTCACGGGCGCGCATCTCGTGCTCGCAAGCAAGGTCAGCATCCACGCATGATTCGTTTTTTGCAGCAGGACAGTCGCCTCACCAAGGCCATCTTCGTCGGGTTCATCTCCATCACGGCCATCTTGATGGTCATCACACTGGTGCCGGGCATCTTTCAGGATTCCATGGCCAGCGCCAGCACTTATGCCACGGTGCACAGTCCCGGCCTGTTTCGGCGGGCCTTTGGCGACTCGACCGACGTGCAGGTGGTGGAGGTGCAGCAACTGGCCCAGCGCATGATGCACCAGCAGCGCCAGATGCCAGACTTTCTGCTGCCGTACATGACGCAACGCGCCGCGCAAGCCCTGGTGCAACGCGCCGTGCTGCTGCGTGAGGCCAATCGGCTGGGCATCACCGCCACCGATGCGGACGTGAGACATGAGCTGCAATTTGGCCCGTTTGCTGCCGTGCTCTTTCCAGACGGAAAATTTATCGGCGAGAACCAATATGAGAACTTCGTGCAGAACGAGTTCAACCTCTCGCGCGACGACTTTGAAACACAGTTAAAGGAAGAGATTCTCGTCAATCGCTTGCAGGCATTTGTCACCGGCGGCGTCACCGTCTCCGATGCCGAGGTGCGCGCAGCTTATCTAAAGCAGGCGACCAAGGTGAAGTTCCAATACGCCGTAATTCAGGCAGAGGATGTGCGCCGCCAGATCAACCCGACGGATGCGGAGTTGCAGAGCTTCTTTCAGCAGAACGCCGCGCGCTATGCCCATGCCGTGCCAGAGGCACGCCGTCTGCAATATGTCGCCTTCGGCTGGAACCAGATTCCCAACGGCCCGTCGCAGGTGAGCGATGCTGAGGTGCAGCAGTACTACAGTCAGCATCAGCAGCAGTTCCAAGTTCCGGAGGAAGTGCGCGTGCGGCACATTTTGATTCGTGTCGCGCCCAACGCAGATGCCAAGACCGACGCAGCCGCCAAGCAAAAGGCAGAGGACATTCTGCAACAGTTGCAGCACGGAGCGGACTTCGCCACGCTGGCCAAGCAAAACTCCCAAGACCCCGGAAGCCAGGCACAGGGCGGCGAACTCGGCTTTTTGCAGCGTGGCACCACGGCGCCAGAGTTCGACAAGACTGCCTTCTCCACACCGGTGGGCCAGCTTTCCGGTGTCTTCAAAACGCAGTTTGGCTATCACATTTTGCAAGTCGAAGAGAAGCATGAAGCGCATTTGAAGCCGCTGAGCGAAGTGCACTCGATGATCGTCGCCGACCTGACGCAGCAGAAGATGACGCAGGCCGCGCAGGACTACGCCGCCACGCTGTTGGCCGCGGTGCAGAAGCAGGGCATGGCCCAGGCCGCACAACAAAATCATTTGCAAATGACCACCACCGATTACCTTGCGCAGAATGGCGTGGTGCCCGGCCTGGCGGATGGAGCTTCCATGCTGCGGGCTGCTTTCCACGCGCAGCCCGGCGGTGCGGCGCAGTCCGTCTCCACCGGCGAAGGCTACGCAGTCTTCCAAGTCACGGGAGTGCAGGCCGCACACGCACCCAACTTTGCGGATTACAAAGACCACGTGTTGGAGGATTACCGCAACGACAAACTGCCCGCACTGTTGAAGCAGCAGGCGCAGCAGCTTGCCGACCTGGCGCGCAAGGACAACAGCCTGCAAAAGGCAGCCACGGCGATGAAGGCCAAACTGGAAACCAGCGACCTGGTGGATAGCTCAGCGCAGGTGCCGGACTTGGGCGCGATGACCGGCGATGCCGCCGTTGCCTTCTCCATGCAGCCGGGCCAGATCAGCGACCCCATCGTGAGCGGACGCACCGGCGTGGTGCTGAGCGTACAGCAGGTGCAGCAGCCGTCGGAGCAGGATGTGGCTCAGCACATGGATGCCACGCGCGAACAGCTTGTGCAGGACAAGCAGCAGCAGGCCTTCGCCGTCTTCGTCACCAGCCTGGAACAAAGCTACAAGAAGAAGGGGCTGATTCACATCAATCCCAAGGCGATGGCCGCGTTGAAAGTCCCCAGCGCTCCGCGTTAGACTCACTCCAACGAGACAAAAAGGCCGGGCTGCCACGCGATGGGATGCCCGGCCTTTTTCATCCCAACCGCTTTTCGCCAAGGCACCGGCAGACGCATGGAGTTGGTTGTATGCTCACGGAACGCGCCTCTGGAATTTTGCTGCACATCTCTTCGCTGCCGTCGCGTGGCGGCATCGGTGACCTTGGCCCGGCTGCGTACGGCTTCGCGGATTTTCTTGCCGCAGCGCACCAGCGTTACTGGCAGGTGTTGCCGCTGGGGCCAACCGGCTTTGGCAACTCGCCGTACTCGGCGCTCTCGGCCTTTGCGGGCAACCCACTGCTGATTAGCTTGGAAGTGCTGGTCGAGCAGGGATGGCTGGAGCGAGCCGCGCTCGATCACCTGCCCGGCACCGATGGCCCGGTGGACTTTGATCGTGTTGCTGCGGAAAAAACTCCGCTGCTCGAATCCGCTGCGGGCAATTTCGTCGATCAGTGCGCCAGCGGCGCGTGCAGTGGCGACTTGCGCAATCGCTTCGTTGAGTTCTGCTCCGCGCAGGCGCATTGGCTGGACGACTACGCCAGCTTTTGCGTATTGCGCAGGCGCTTTAACGGCGCAAGCTGGCACGAGTGGCCAGAGCCGTATCATCGCCGCACGCCCGCGGCCTTACAGGAGATGCGCACCGCGCACGCACGCGAACTGGCCATTGAGCAGGCGCTGCAATTCTTCTTTGCCGAGCAATGGAATGCACTGCGCGGCTACTGCGCGGCCAAGGGCATCGGCTTCATCGGTGACGTGGCCATCTTCGTCAACTACGACAGTGCCGACGTCTGGACGCATCCGGAGATCTTCGAACTCGACGCCGAGGGTCAGCCGATTCGCGTCTCCGGTGTGCCGCCGGATTACTTCAGCAAAACCGGCCAGCGCTGGGGCAATCCGCTCTACCGCTGGGATGTGCTGCGCGCCAGTGGATTTGCTTGGTGGGTGGAGCGCATCCGCCGCTCGCTGGCGCTCTGCGACTGCATCCGCCTCGATCACTTCCGCGGCTTTGATGCTTGCTGGGCGATTCCCGCGTCCGAGGAAACGGCCATCCACGGCGCATGGGAAAAGGCTCCCGGCGAAGAGATGTTTGCGCAGGTGGAGCGCGTGCTCGGTGCGCTGCCGCTCATCGCAGAAGACCTGGGCGTGATTACGCCGGAGGTCGATGCGCTGCGCCAACGCTTCCAATTGCCGGGAATGCGCGTGCTGCAATTTGGCTTTAGCAGTCGCAGTGCGCACATGCACCTGCCGCATCGTTTCGTGGAGA
>JAJZCX010000067.1 GCA_021851625.1 Acidobacteriota bacterium
TTGGAGCCATAGGGAGCAATGCTGCTGGTGAAGAGCATCTGTCGCACCGTGGATGCGGTTGCGTAAGCGCAGACGTGTTCGGCACCGGGAAGGTTGGTGTCAAAATACTCCTGCCGCGCATGGCCCGGCTCACGATGCACGGCGGCGAAGTTGAAGACCACATCGCAACGCGTGGGAAGTTGAGAGTTTTGCATCGGCTGGCGCACATCGAGTGGAACGTAGACGATGCGCCCGGATTGCAGGCCCGCGCGCAGGCGCTGCGCCCATGTTTCGCTGCGCGGCGGGTTGAGGTCGGCAAGGTAGATGCGCTCAAAGAGGTTGTGCTGCAAACAATGTTGCGCCGTGTGCGTGCCAATGCAGCCAGTGCCGCCGAAGATTACCGCCGTGCGCTCTTGGGGAGTCATCAAGATGGCTTTCCTTGCGTGTTGGAGTTGGGTGCAACACGATCGGGCAGAATGGTGCGCATCGTATCCAGAAATCGATCTGCAATGTTGGGGATCGCAAAGGTTCGTTCGGCGTATGCCCTCGCGTTGCGCCCATACTCTTGGCAGAGGGATGGGTTCGCCAATAGCTGATCGACGGCGCGCAGAAACTCTGCTGTGGAGTCCGAGGAAACGGTCAGGCCAGCCTGCGCGCGCAGCACCACTTGCGCCGCAGCATTTTCTTGCGGGGCTGCTACCAGCAGTGCGCGCGCTGCACATAAATAGGCCAGCGCCTTGGACGGAACGGCGAAGATGCCCGCTTCGGAATCCAGCAATGTAATCAGAACGTCTGCCGCGCCCATCACGGCTGAGAGTTGCTCATAGGGCTGGAAAGGAAGCAGCGTCATCGCGCCATCTGGCACGGTGTGTGCGTGAGCGGCCAGCCAGTCGGCTCCGGCTCCACCCGCGATGACGATTAGGCGCGCATCGCCGCGCTGGGCCAAGTGTGCGGCCAAGTCCAACAGCCGCTCCGGGCGATGCTTCATGCCCAGCGTGCCGGAGTACAAAAAACAAAATTTGCCAACGGTTCCCTGCGCAACGGCCCAAGTATTGTCCCGCGCTGTGGGGATGATTTCATCCAGCGGTGCCCAGTTTTCAATCACGCTGATTTTTGCTGCTGGAATCTGCCATCGTTGCAGATACTCCGCAAAGCCCTGTGCGATGCAGATGATGGCATCGGCCTGATGCAATAGCTTTTTTTCCAGCCGTTCAAAATATAATTTGCCCAAGCCAGCGAAAGGGCCGATTTTTTTACGCAACACAAACGCAGCGGCAACGCTATAAACGTCTTGCATCCAAAAAATGAATTTTGCATTTTGCCGGTGTGTGGCCTGCAATAGGATGGCTTGCGCATCCAAGGGCATGTTGGCTGAGATCACGACATCGGGCTGGAAGCTTTCCAGCGATGCAGCAGCGACGCGGCCATATTCCAAATCCGCCTGACGCCGTGTGAACAAAGAATGTTTTTTGAAGGCGCGTTGAATGTGCAGGCCTTCAATTTGTACTGTCTCAGGATCCGCGGCGTCTCGGAGAGTGCGTCCTTTGGGGGTGCTGGTATTGTCAGCAAAGTAGACGTGGTGCACTGTGTGCCCGCGACGTGCCAACTCGCGGCTCAATTCCATTTGGAATGGGTGCCCACAGAATTCATTGATGAAAATCCGCATGTGCGTTGAACGAATGGCCCTTCCTGCGTGTGCGCACTGCGCTCGCTAACTGCGCATATGGGTTTGCGTGCTGCGGGCAAACGTCATTTGCTCTTCTATCCATGCGTAGGTGCGCGCCATGCCGTCCTTGAGTCGAATGGATGGCTCCCAGCCCAGATACTGCTGGATTTTCGTGTTGTCGCTGTTGCGTCCGTTCACGCCTTTCGGTGCGCTCAGGTTGTAACTGCGCCGTAGCTTGACGCCGGCAATGGCCTCCGTAATGTCCACCAATTGATCGATGGTCACTAACTCGCTGGAGCCAAGATTGATTGGCTCGCGGATGTCGCTTTCCATGATCGCCAGGGTTCCCTGGGTGCAATCGTCGATGTACATGAAGCTACGTGTCTGCTTGCCATCGCCCCATATCTCAATTTCATCTGTGCCGGATCGTTTGGCTTCGATCACTTTGCGGCAAATTGCTGCGGGAGCTTTTTCGCGTCCCCCCGTCCAAGTGCCCAGTGGTCCGTAGACATTGTGATAGCGGGCGACGCGGCATTGCAGGCCAAAATCCTCTTCAAAGTGTCTGCACATGCGTTCGCTGAAAAGTTTTTCCCATCCATAGCCATCCTCGGGCAGAGCGGGGTATGCGTCCTCTTCCTTCAGTGGAGTGACATCCGCATTTTTTTGTTTTTCTCCGTTGTAGACGCAGGCCGAGGAGGAGTAAAAGAAACGCTGCACACCACTGTCGCGCGCAGCCATCAACATGTGCGTGTTTGTCAGCACGCTCAACATGCAGAGCGCTTTGTTGTTTTCAATGAAGCCCATGCCACCCATGTCGGCGGCCAGTTGAAATACGCTTTCAGTGCCTGCGGCGGCCGTGTAGCAACTGTCTTTGTCCTTCAGGTCGAGCACAAGATTTTCTGCATCATGGACAACTTGGTACCACGCATGGAGCGGCTTGGCATCCACGGCGCGCACAGAGCGCACTCCCGCTGCGAAGAGAGATTGAACCAAGTGGCCGCCGATAAATCCTCCGGCTCCGCAGACGACAACCTTCTCACCCTTCAGTTTCATAGATCCTAAAAATTCCGCGTCCCCAAACCTCGGGATGCCGTGATGTGCGCCTAGTCCACGTTGACGGCTTGCCCAGAAGCAAAAATATACTACACACAAGCCCCAATTCCTGAGCGAGTGTACCATAGACGGAATGCGCGGCGAACGTCTTCTGTTGGGCTGGTTTGCTGGGCTTCGCGCGAAATCTTCCAATTCGGCACAGGCTGAAAATGTCTTCCATGTTTGGCAACATCCATCCATCTACGACCCAGCGTTCCATGGATTTGCCTGGGAAAAGTCGGATGGCTGCGCTGCTGCGAATGCAGCCGCTGGCTCTGGCTGGGTTGACGCTCTTGATTCTGTTTGTGTCCGTGGCGATTTTGGCCCCATTTGTTGCGCGGCAAGATCCGGCGGCCATTGACTTGACGCATCGGTTGGCCGCTCCGAGTGCTACCCACTGGTTCGGCACCGATGAGTTGGGCCGCGACCTTTATGCGCGCGTGGTGTACGGTGCGCGCATCTCCATGCTGGTTGCCACCAGTGTTGTTGGCTTGGCGCTGGTGTTGGGGCTTGCGCTGGGCGGTTTGGCCGGATACTGCGGTGGGTGGATCGATACCGCTCTCAATGTAATTTTGATGAATACATTTCTTGCGCTGCCGGGCTTGTTGCTGGCGATTGCCTTGGTAGCTTTTCTTGGCCCAGGGCTGTGGAATCTGGTGTTGGCGCTTTCGATCACCGGCTGGGTGGGCTATGCGCGTCTGGTGCGCGCGCAGGTGTTGGCCGTGCGGGAGCGGGAGTACGTCGAAGCCAGCCGTGCGTTGGGTGCGGGCGGATTGCGCATTTTTCTGCGGCACATTCTGCCGAACATTGTGCAGCCGGTGCTGGTGCAGGCAGCGGTGGGTATGGCGGGCACAATTCTCGCGGAGGCCACGCTCAGCTTTCTGGGGCTGGGCGTTCCCGCGCCTGCCTCCAGTTGGGGCGCGATGCTCAACGATGCGCGCTTTCATCTGCTGGACGCACCTTATATGGCCGTCTTTCCCGGCTTGGCGATTGCGCTTTGCGTTCTGGCCTTCAATTTTGTTGGGGACGCGCTGCGCGATCAACTCGATCCACGCACGCGCGCACTCACCGCTCCGGGCCGTGCGGGCTGATGCGCATCGGCATCCTCTCCGACACGCATGGCCTGCTGCGCCCGCAGGCCATCGAGGTGCTCCGTGGCTGCGAACATATTCTGCACGCGGGCGATGTGGGCGATGCTGCGATTTTGGAACCATTGCGTGGCATCGCGCCCGTGACGGCTATTCGCGGCAACGTGGACCAAGCCGGTGCCTGCGCCGCATTGCCAGCAACGGAAGCGGTGTTGCTCGCGGGCCATTGGTTTTACCTGCTGCACAATCTCGACGATCTGGATCTGCATCCTCAAGCAGCGGGCATGGCCGCAGTTATCTACGGGCACACGCACCGGCCAGAGATTTCTCGGCGTAATGGCGTGCTCTTTTTGAATCCTGGCAGTGCAGGACCGCGGCGATTTTCTCTGCCTGTTTCGGTGGCAATCGTGAACGCCACAGCAACTGGTTTGGATGCGGAGATTGTTCCGCTGCTGCTCGGCGAGAGCAGTAGTAGTAACTATTGACGCACGCGCGGATTGATGACGCCGTAGAGCACATCCGTCACCAGATTGACCAACACATACGTAAGTCCAATGGTGAGGATGCAGCCCTGCACCAGCGGATAATCGCGGTTGGAGATGGCCGCGATGGTGAGTCGTCCCAGCCCGGGCCAGGAGAAGATGGTTTCCGTCACGATGGCTCCGGCGAGCAGCGTGCCAAATTGCAAGCCCAGCACAGTGAGCAGTGGGATCAGCGCATTCGGCAGCGCGTGGCGATAGACGACGGCGCGCTCGGTAAGTCCCTTGGCACGCGCGGTGCGAATGTAATCCTGGCCCAGTTCTTCGAGCATCGTGGTGCGCACCATGCGCGTCAAAATTGCGGCCATGCCGCTGCCAAGTGTGATGACCGGCAGAACAAAATGTCGCCACGAGCCAGCGCCGGAGACGGGTAGCCAATCAAGCGTGATGCCGAAGATCAAAATCAAAATGGGCGCGAGCGCGAAGCTGGGAAAGGACAAGCCGAAGAGGCTGACCACGCTGAGCCAACGATCCTGCCACTGTGCGCGATGCAACGCACTGGCCACACCCGCAGGCAGGGCCAGCAAAATGGAAAAGAGAATGGCTGGGATGGCCAGCGCAATCGTGTAGGGATAGCGCGAGAAGACAAGCTGCGTTACGGGAGCGTTCAAGCGCAGCGAGCGCCCCAGGTTCCCATGCAGCACGCCGCGCCAGTAGTGGAGATATTGCAGCGGCAGAGGAATATCCAATCCATAGGCGTGGCGCAGCGCGGCAATGTCGTTGGCCGTTGCGCCTTCGCCCAGCATCTGTTGCACCGGGTCCCCGGGTACAAGGTGGATGAGCAAAAAGACCACGGACACCACCAGCCACAGTACGGGCAGCAACAGTAAAAGACGCCGTAGGGTTGTGTGCAATGCCTTCTTCATAAAGAACCGTGCCGCAAGCTTGTGACCGTGGCTTTGAGTCTAGCATCGTGGAGGTTGATCTTTGCGCGCACAGCTTGTCGTAAATTGGAGATATGTCCGTCGCATCTGACCGTCGATTGCCCAAAGAGAAGTTGCGCCTTTATGTGTTCGATCTGGATGGAACGCTGATCGATTCGCGCGCGGATCTGGTGCAATCCGTCAACGCAACGCTGCGGCACTTTCAGCGCCATGAACTGCCCGCTGACGTCATCGCCAGCTATATCGGCGACGGCGCGGGCATGTTGGTGCGCCGGGCCTTTGGCGATCCACAGGATACGTCGCTGCTCGATGCAGCTCTGCTGCATTTTCTTGCCTACTATCGTGAGCACAAGCTGGACCACACGTATGTATATGAAGGGGTGAAGTCCGCATTGCAGGCGTTGCAAGTGCGGCAGCAAGGCGCGCAGATGGCGGTGTTGAGCAACAAGCCCGTGGGGCCTTCACGCGCGATTTGTGAGGCACTGGGGCTGGCGCAATACTTTTTTCAGATTTACGGAGGCGATAGCTTCCCTACAAAAAAACCGGATGGGCAGGGGCTGCGCAAGTTGATGCAAGAGGCGGGCGTTGCCGCGCAGGAAACGGTGATGATTGGCGACTCGGACATTGACATATTGACCGCGCAAAATTGCGGCACTTATTCGATCGGCTGCACCTATGGTTTGTCGCCGCACACACTGGAGATGGTCACGCCCAGCGCTCTGGTGCAAGCTCCCGCGGAGTTGGCGGGCCTGTTGCTCTAGCGCCCGACGCGCAGCCACGCTCTCTCCGGTAGCATAGCCAGTATGGATTTTCAGCTTGTCAGCAGCTATCAGCCGCAGGGCGACCAGGGCCGCGCCATTGCGGAGTTGAGTCGTGGCTTGACGCAGGGCGAGAAGCATCAGGTTCTGCTCGGCGTCACCGGTTCAGGCAAGACCTTCACCATGGCCAAGCTCATTGAACAGTCGGGCCGACCTGCTCTAATTCTGGCGCATAACAAGACGCTGGCCGCGCAACTCTTTCATGAGTTCAAACAGTTCTTTCCTGAAAATGCTGTCGAATATTTTGTTTCGTATTACGACTTCTATCAGCCGGAAGCCTATATTCCCTCCGGCGATCTCTACATTGAAAAAGAATCCACGGTCAACGAGGAACTGGACAAGCTGCGTTTATCGGCGACGCGCTCGCTCTTCGAACGCCGCGATGTCATTATTGTTTCCTCCGTCAGTTGTATCTATGGTCTGGGTTCGCCAGAGGCGTACTTTGGAATGCTCTTTGTGTTGGAGCAAGGCCAGAAGATCAGCCGCAAGGAAGTGGTGCGGCGGCTGGTGGAGATTCTCTACGAGCGCAATGACGTGGACTTCCGCCGCGGAACCTTTCGCGTACGCGGTGATGTGATCGAAGTCTACCCAACGTACGACGAATGCGCGTACCGCATTGAAATGTTCGGTGATGAGATCGAGTCCCTGTCGCAACTGGATCCACTGCTGGGCACGGTGCAGAAGACCTACACGCGCCTGCCCATCTATCCCAAAAGCCACTACGTTGTATTGCCCGAGCGCAGGAACAGCGCGATGGAAAGCATTTTGGAGGAGTTGGGAGCGTGGGAAAAAGATTTGGAGACGCAGGGACGCATGGTGGAGGCGCAGCGCATTCATCAACGCACGCGCTTTGATTTGGAGATGATCAAGTCCGTCGGCTACTGCCATGGCATTGAAAATTATTCGCGGCATTTTTCGGGCCGTCAGCCGGGGGAGCCGCCGCCAACTTTGCTCGATTATTTCCCACAGGATTATTTGCTCTTCATCGACGAATCGCACGCCACCGTTCCGCAGTTGCATGGCATGTGGCATGGCGATCGTTCGCGCAAACAAAACCTTGTGCAATATGGATTCCGCCTGCCTTCGGCGATGGACAATCGTCCGCTGACCTTTGCGGAGTTTGAGCAGCGCACGGGGCAGATCGTGTATGTCTCCGCCACTCCGGGGCCGTATGAATTGACGCAAGCGGCGGGCGTCGTTGTGGAGCAGATCATTCGCCCAACTGGGTTGATCGATCCTGAGGTGGAGATACGCCCCGTGCGCGGACAGATCGACGATTTGCTGGG
>JAJZCX010000068.1 GCA_021851625.1 Acidobacteriota bacterium
GCGCTTGGTGGACAATCGCTTTGGCGGCACGATCGGTGGGCCAATCCAAAAAAACAAGCTCTGGTTTTTTGGCAGCGTATATTGGGAGCGCGCTTTCACCGGCACGCAACCCTCCGGCTCACAGGGCGCGGTTACGCCCACCCTCACCGGGCTGCAACAATTGGCGGCAGCCTTCCCCGGCAATCCTGCCGTGGGCGTGCTGCAAAGTGCGGGGCCTTTTGGTGTCACCGTGGGCAATCCCGTGGCCATTGCCGGAACCACGACCACGGAGACCGTCACCACGCCCAACGGACCGGCGCAGATCCAAGTGGCGCAGTTCCAACGCTCCATTCCCACGCCGTACACCGACCAGGAGCATCTGGGACGCATCGACTGGCAGCCGACGGTCAATGATCGTTTTTACCTGCGCTATTTTTACCAGTATGACCAGACCGCTGGCTCCGCCGCGCCCTCCATCGCGCAAGGCCAGTACGTCAACATTGTGAACCCGAACCACTCGGTGGGCGCGGACTGGACGCACACCTTCAGCCCGCACTGGACAGACCAGTTGCGCTACAGCTTTCAGCAGTCCAAAGTGGACTTTCAAGGCGGCTCCGAACCCGCCTGCACCACAACCAACCTGACCGCCTGCACCGCGCAGGTCTACTTTTACGCCTCGAATGACTCCGGCTTTGGCATGAGCGCCAACGACCCGCAGGGGCGCACCATCAAGGTCACGCAGGTACAGAACAACGCGCACTGGACCCACGGCAATCACAACGTTGCCTTCGGCGGCGAGTGGGACTATCAAAACTCCCCAAACGTATTTCTGCCCACGTACAACGGCGTGCTGCTCTACAGCGGCCTGAACGCGATGTTGCACGACGCCACTGGCACCGGCTTGGTGGATATGGCCAACGGCAGCGCAGTGATTCCGTTTACGGAAAACGATGCAGCGCTCTACGCACAGGACGACTGGCGCATCCGCCCCGACCTGACGCTCAACCTCGGTCTGCGCTGGGAGTATTTTGGCCAGGCCGTCAATGAGCTGCACGCTTTGAGCCTGGCACGGCAGACCGGCCCCAATCCTTTTTGGAGCACCACGCTGCCGCTGTCCACCACGACCGTGCCCGTAGTGCCACGCAATTGGAAGGATTACGAACCGCGTGTGGGTTTCTCATGGAATCCGACCTTCGCGCAAAAATTTGTCGTGCGCGGCGGCTTTTCCATCGACTACGACCCGGCCTTCTACAACATGTTTCTGATCGCAGCCATATACAGCCCTGTGATCGATCAAAACACCTTTGGCTGTGGCGGCGGAGCCTGCCTGCCCGCCAACGGAAGTCTCACTGGCGCAGCCGTGCGTGCGGCGGACTTGCAGTATCTCAGCACGGGCGGCAACCCTGCGCTGGCCAACGAGTCGTACTTCTCTGGAAAATTTCTGAATCCCTACACGCAAACCTATGCGCTGGGCGTGGAGTATCAACTGACTCCCAACGCGCTGGTCTCCATACGCTATGTGGGCAATCACACGGTGCACAATTTTCAATCGATTGACGCGAATCCCGACCTGCAAGCCGTTGCCGCACAGTTCCCCAATGTGATCGCACCCAGTTCGCTCTGTAGCGATCCAACGCAGCCCGGCTATGGACGGTTGAACTGCGCGCGCGGCAACTTGAATGAGGTGACCAACGGGGCCTTCTCGCTCTACAACGGGCTGCAAACCAGCATTGTCACGCGCAATCTGCACGGACTGACGGCCAACTTCGCCTACACGTATAGCCGCACCATTGACAACGTGAGCGAAGTCTTCAGCAACGGCGCAGGCGGCACCACGCTGGCCTACGCGCAGAATCCGCTCAACACGGATCGCGCCGAACGCAACGTCAGTGGCAACTCCTACCCCAACGTGGTCGCACTGGGACTGACCTATGTTCTTCCGTTTTACGCTCACCAATCCAACTGGAAGAACCGGCTCTTCGGCGGCTACGTCTACGACATGGTCTACACCTACAACACAGGCCAGCCCTACAACGCCTATCAGCCGCTGGGCTTCACCAACCCAGTGACGGGCGCATCCGAAGGCAGCTTCTGCGATGGAGCGTTCAACCAAGCCTTTCTCCACGTGGATACCTGCCGCTTGGTGCTCTCCAATCCGCACGCACCACTGAACACTGTGGCCTACAACGCCGGGCCGGGCAATGGATACGTCGTCTACAACCCCTCCAGCACGGGGCCTGCCGTACCCACCAGCCCTGCTGCGGCGCATTGGATTGTGGACAACACCAACGAGGCCATCACCCTCGGTAATCCCTATCCTGGGTCGGGACGCAATATCTTGCGCGGACAAAGTTTCGATGAAGTGGACGCCACGTTGTCCAAAGAAGTACCGCTGGTGCGGACGCTGGCGCTGCAATTGCAAGTAAGCGCCTACAATCTTTTCAATCACGACTATCTGGGCACACCCTACGCAGGATTGAGCGCGGACAATCCCTCTGCCCCAGTTAATCCATTTCTGTCCAATAAGTACAACAACTCCTATGGCAATGCGCTGGTCAACACCGGCGGCCTGCCCGGCAATCGCGTCGTGCAATTGGGCACTCGAATTTTGTTTTAACAGCGATCCCACGTGCGGCACCATCCGCAGCGACGCTACGGCTGTGGCTCACCCAAAAAAAAACGGGCCGCCCGCGCTGGCGAGCGACCCGGTGCGAATTATATTCCGTTATTGAAGCGTGACGGACTGATGCAGCGGCAGGCTCTGACTGGAGCCGCCCACGGCAAAGGTGTAGGCTCCCGGAACACGCTTCCACGCATTCGCCGCTTCATCAAAGACAAGCAAATACTGCGGATCGATGTTGACGGTGACCTGCTGGCTTTGTCCGGGCTTCAACTCCACTCTGGCCCAGCCGACCAGCCGCTTCGGCGGTTCGTTGGCCGCTGCGGGCAGCATGGCGTAGACCTCGGCGATCTCCGCTCCCGCGCGGCTACCCGTGTTGCGCACGGTGAAGCGCACGCTGTGCGCGTCCGGCGAAACAGCAAGTTCCGCGTAGCTGTACGTGGTGTAGGACAGGCCAAAGCCGAAGGGAAAGAGCACCGGCTTCTTTTCGGCGTCATACCACTTGTAGCCAACCTTCAGCCCCTCGTCGTAGGTGACCGAGTACTTGGACTGCATGTGCGTGGGGCCGTTGACCGCGCCATCGCCTTGGCCCATGTCTTCAGCCGAAAGCGCAGGGATGGTGCGGTGCGGCAGGTCAGCATCGCTCTTGGGGAAGGTGATGGCCAGCTTGCCGGTTGGGTTTACCTTGCCCAGCAGCACATTGGCCAGCGCGACGTGGCCGCGCGTGCCGGCATACCATGCCTCCACCACGCCCCGGACTTGGTCGATCCACGGCATCGTGACCGGGCTGCCATTTTCCAGCACCACAATCGTATTGGGATTGGCAGCAGCGACCTGCGCAATCAGCGCATTTTGATTGCCCTGCAAAGCGAGCGTGGGCAGGTCCATGCCCTCGGACGCCCACTGATGCGCAAAGACAATCGCCACATCCGCGTTCTTGGCAAAGGCCGCAGCGGCGGCTGGATCGTCGCCGGAATTGTACACAACCTGCGCGTTGGGCAGATCCGCTTGCAGCGCTTTCATCGGCGAGGTGGGAAACCAGATATGCTCCTGCCAATAGCTGGATCCTTGGCCAGGGGGCAGAATGGCGTTGCCGCCGATGGGATCCACCTGCGCCGAACCACCGCCGGAGAGCATGCCTACATCCGCATGGCCACCAATCAAAGCCACACGATGCAGCGCAGCCGCGCGTAAAGGCAGAATTCCGCCCTGGTTTTTCAGCAGCACAATGCTCTGCTCCTCAATGTGCTGCGCGATGTCGGCATCGGCAAAGGGATCGACAACGCTCTTCTGAATCGGATCATCCACAACACCAGCGGCAAACTCCGAACGCAGCACGCGCTCGGCGTGGTCGTTGATCTCGGACATGGGCACTTTGCCCGCATCGACGGCAGCCTTCAGCGCCGGGCCAAAGTAGTTGGCCACGGGCTGCTCTTGATCGAGACCGGCAGCGGAGGCAGCAATGGTGCTATGCGTGCCGCCCCAATCGGAGAGTACAAAGCCGGGATAGTGCCACTCGCCCTTGAGTACGTCATGCAGCAAGTAGGGATTCTCACAGGCGTAAGCTCCATTGATGCGGTTGTAGGAGCACATCACCGCCGCAGCGTGGGAGATGTCGAGCGCAATGTGAAAAGCGAGCAAATCGCTCTCCTGCATGGCGCGCTTGCCAATGATCGCGTTGACGATGTTGCGGCCCGTCTCCTGATCGTTGATGGCGTAGTGCTTGATGTCGCCAATCACATGCTGCGCCTGCTCGCACTGCATCAGGTTGCCGACCATGGTTCCGGCAAGAATTGGGTCTTCGCCCGCATATTCAAAGGTGCGGCCATTGCGCGGTTCGCGGGCAATATCCACGCCACCGCCGAGCGTCATGTTGAAGCCCTGCGCGCGTAGTTCTTTGCCAATCACCATGCCATATTGGCAGGCAGCCTGCGGATTCCAACTGGAAGCCGCGCCCAAATCCGAGGGCAGAGCCGTCGAGTAGCGGCCATTCGCTCCGCTGCTGCGCACGCCATAGGCGGCATCGTCCATGACGATGGGAGGGATGCCCAGGCGCGGCACGCCAACTACAGAGCCTGCGCCGCCATTGCCGAGGTACGTCAGTGGCATGGTCCAGTTGTCGGCGTGCGGCATGCCGTTGCCGTGCAACAAATCAATCTTTTCTTGCAAGGTCATTTGATCGAGCACCAGCTTGGCGCGCGCATCGGGGGACAGTTGCTTGTTCATCCACGGCCCGGTGGGACGGGGCGAATGCGCCTTGCGCCAAGCCTCAACTTGCGCCACGGTCACGTTGATGCCCCTGGTTTTCAACCACGCCTGAATCTGCGCGGGGGATTGGGATTGAACTTGCGGAGGTAAAAATTGCGCTCGCGCTGTGCAGCAGACTGCAAAGATCGCTGTGGCAGCTACACACCCTAGCAAAAATTTCTTGAACATTGCTTTCCTTATCGTCCCGCTTCCCATCGAAGCAGGCTGGCTTTGGCTTGCACGACCACGATACAGGCTTTGCAGCGAAACAAAACCGTCTATTACCGTAGCGAATACGGTAGCGCGCTTTGCCTGCAATCTTTTCCCGACGCCAAAGCCTTTCCGTGTGTCGGCGTATTCTAGGTACGGAGCGAGTACGTCTTCCGTTCCAGTGTTGTGATCGATCCGTGAGCCAACCCATGCAGGCAGCCGTCGAAACCGTGGAGTCTCAACAAATCCAGCAGCAACTGGAACGACTGTTGTCCGACGTGTTGTTTCGCAACAGCAAGCGCTACCCTGACTTACTGCGTTATGTGGTCGAACAGACGCTACAAGGCCAGGCCGACGCACTAAAAGAACGCACACTCGGCGTAGCCGTCTTTCACCGTAAGCCAGACTATGACTCCAACGCCGACCCCGTGGTGCGCATCACGGCGGGTGAGGTGCGCAAGCGTCTGGCGCAGTACTACACGCAGGAGGAGCACCGCGGCGAGCTGCGCATCGACCTGCCATCGGGGTCCTATGTGCCGGAGTTTCACTGGCCAGCGCAAGAGGCGAACATCCGGCCTGCGGAGCCAACAGACTTGCCCAGCACTGCACCGAACCTTGCGCGAAACACCACTTCTGCGTCACGCTGGGTGCTCTGGTCGGCGTTGGCTGTGGCGCTCGTCGCCGCCGCTACATGGATGAGTGCGCGAATCGCATGGCGTCAATCCTCTACGCTGCCGCCCGCCCTGCGCAGCTTTTGGTCGCCGCTCTTGCAATCCCCAACGCCGATCCTGCTCTGCGTTGGCTCTGCAGCCTTCGCCGCACCGCTGAACCCCAACCCCACGATTGCGGCCCATCCGCTGGCCAGCGATCCCGTCACCTTTTCGGACGCAGTAACGCTGACCCGCTTGGCTGGCTTTTTGGAGGCCCACCACAAATCCTTCCTGATGCTGCCCGCACGCACCACTACCTTTTCTGACTTGCAGCGCACGCCCAGCATTCTGATTGCGGCCTTTGACAATCCCTGGACGATTCGTCTGACCGATCCGCTGCGCTTTCATTTTGTGCAACTGGGCGGTGCCGTCTCTGGCATCGAAGATCGCCTGCACCCCGGCAACCAAGCGTGGAGCGTGGATTTTCAGACCCCGTATGCGCACCTGCCCATGGATTACGGCATCCTGGCACGCTTCCATGACCGCCTCACCGATCAGCAGGTGGTGGTAGCCGCAGGCATTGGCGAGGATGCCACGGCGGCGGCCAGTTCCCTGGCGCTGAATGAGCAATATATGGCCCAGTTGCTGCACGGTCTACACAAGGACCCAGCGCATCCCAACCTCGAAGTGGTCTTTTCGACAGAGGTCATCGACGGCAACCCCGGTCCGCCGCGCGTCATTGCCGCTACGCAGTGGTAGCAGCAACCCGCACCCGATACCGCATTTTGATTCAGAAAAAATCTCTAGCATCCACCCCATGCAGGCGTACAATTCCCGCACGATTCGCTGGGAGGGGTTTCATGCTCGATTCGATCACCAATGTCATTGCTGCGATTGCGGCCCTGGGCACTGCATCCTTTGGCCTAGTCGATGCCACCAAAGCCTTTTGGGGCGGCATCTCGCGCGTAGGCTTTTCGCACATACAGCGCAGAGTGCAACAGCTCTTTAAGCCGGGAACCCCTGTAAATGACCGCACCACCCCTCTGGCACTGGGTGCAATTCTCGGCACGCTGCGCGCCAACTGGATCAACGGCACGGCGCTTGCGGACCAGAAGGCCATTGCCAAATCCCTGCTCAAATTGTGCCTGTCTCCAGAGACTGCTAAAGAATTTGCCGAAGCCACCGGCGTCGATGGAAAGTTGCTGGCCAGCGTCGCTGTTAAGCTCACACCGAAGGAGCGCCCCACACAAGAGAAGACGCATAGCCAAAAGAAGGCAAAAGACCAAGAGAAGGCGCTCACCGAAGAGGAGGCGGACCTTTTTGGCCGCTTTGATCTCATCCTGACCGCCCTGCTGGATGAGGGCTACCAACGCGCGGATCAGTGTTACTGCGACGGAACCAAACTGCTGGCCGGGATTTTTTCGGTGGCCATCGCCTTGTTTGCCGGCTGGGATCTGCACCAAGGCGTACCGCTGCTGGCAATCGCGCCTGTAACCCAAGCTGCCCACTGCTACTGGGGCCACTCCGACATGTGGATGGCGCTGCTGGTCGGCATTCTGGCCACGCCGCTGGCCCCCGTGGCCAAGGATTTGACCAATGCGGTGAATGCAGGCGTGGATGCGGTGCAGGC
>JAJZCX010000069.1 GCA_021851625.1 Acidobacteriota bacterium
CCGTGCCCGCGGCAACATTCTGCGCAGGCGCAAAGCTGTCCCGCACGCCGAGTGTGGCCGCCGTCTGCGGCATCAACTGCATCAACCCCTGCGCACCGGCGCGGGAAATAGCGTGGGCATTGCCGTTGCTCTCCGCACGCACCACGCTGGCCAATAGATCGACATCAATATGATGCAGCGATGCCGCCTGCGCCAAGAGAGCGGGCACATTCAGAACATCTTTGCCGTGTGCACCGTTTGGCGCGGGACTGGACGCTGGATTTTGCACGCTTGCATCGACAGGCGCGGGCTGCGCGGGAGCCATCTGCGGCTCTTGCATTTTCTCTTCGCGCAGAATCTCCTGCGGCTGCACATCGACGTAGCTGTCTTCGGCGCGGCTCAAATACAGCCGCTCGGCTCCACCAATGGCGCGCTGATGGTCGCAGATAATCTGAAAGCCGGAGCGAAGATCGACGCGCTCGGCTGCACGCGCAGCCGTAGAACAAACGACGGCCAGCGCCAGCAGCAAGCCTGCGCGCAGGCCCATACTTCGCGTCGGAATCGGGATGAATGGCATCGTATCCACTGCGTCAATCTACCATGAATGCAGGCCGCATCTGCGCGGAAAAATTCCCGGCGAGAATCGCTTCCAACACCTGCGCCGCACCATCTTCCGCGTTGCTGGGCGCGAGGCTCCAGCCGCGTGCTGCCGCCATCGCGCGCAACTCTGGCGCTGCGTTGTCCATCACCACAGCCAGGCCGCTGGCAGCGAGCATCTCCGCATCATTCATATTGTCGCCGATCGCCAATATCTGCGCAGGCGCAACGCCCCGCTCCGCAGCCACACGCAGCAGCGCATGGCCTTTTGAGCACGAAGCGGGCAGCATATCCACGATGCACAAATCGCGCGCGGCATATTCGGTTCGATGCACGGAGATGGCGCTGCGCAACGACTGCAAGGCAGGCGCGTCAAGCAGTGCGACAGCCTCGGCCATGCGCGCCAGCGAGCCGCAGATCATGCCCTGCACCGGTGCATCCCCGTCGGCAAAGGCCGCTTCCAGCGGCGTGACTGTGGCGATCTCGTGCGCGTTTAACTCCACCCATTTGGCAATGCTGCGATGCAGTGCGTCCAAGCGCTCGGCCACCATCGCGCCGGGGCCGGTTCGATCAAAGGTAAAAAGTATCGCATTGCGATATATCTCCAGCGCGCGACACAGTTCCTGCGCCACCGCGGCAGGCAGCAGATTGCGATCCAGCAGCGTTCCGCCGAGCGTGCGCGTTACGGCACCGTTGGAGGTGATCAAGATCGTCTCCGCGCGCAGATTCGCTGCGGAGAGCGCCTGCGAGGCAAAGCTGTGACGTCGGCCCGTCGCCAGCACGACGGCAATCCCTGCCTGTTCCACTGCGCGCAAAGCGGCCACGGTGCGCGCGCGCAAAGTGCCATCGGGCGCGAGCAGCGTGCCGTCCAGATCGGCGGCGATCAAAGCAATTCCATTCGGCGCAATTCCTGCGGGCATATATTGAGTGTAAGCGGCCCGCAGCGAAGTGGCTGCGCACCATGCGCGGAGGTACATCCATGCAAACGCCAGAAGCCCTAGAACCCGCAATGCATGCCTGCCCTCACTGCGGCGGCAAGCTGCCTGCCCGTCCACAACAAGTGACAGCGCAAAATTCTGACCGTGAATATGACCGGCGCGGCGTTCTGCTGCCCCAGCGCACGCGCGTGGGCGGCATCATCACACCGCAATAGGGCAATTTGTCGGTTTGCACACGAACCACCGCAGATCCCTCCACTCCGCTTTGCTCCGGTCGGGATGACAAGGCTTTCTGGTGCGGACACGTCCGCAACGCAAAAATGCACTGACACCAAACACATTGTCATTCCGAGCGAGCGTGAGCGAGTCGAGGAATCTGCGGTACTGCCGCGCCCGGCTGGCTGGCTTCCTTTATTCTGGAAGTACGATGTCCGCTTCCACACACGCCGCACGGAACGCTTCCCTGCCCACGTCGTTTGCATCAGTCGTTGCCGACATTCAAGAGCTGGCCCGCAGCAATGGCCAAACGCTGTGGCGCATCGCGCTCGACTCGACGCAATTTGTTCCCGGCAGCACGGGACGGCTAACAGCCACGGCTCCCAGCGGCGCATCGCTGACGGTCTCTGTCGTACACGTTGAAGCCGACGCAGCGGGCACAGTGTGGCACCACACGCACAAGCCCTTGCAAGCAGGCACGCGTGTGCTGGGCTGTGTCGATGTGGCCGCAGATGCAGACAGCCCATAAATCTCCTGCTTCCTCCAGATTTCTCTCCCGCGGAGCCAGTACACTAAGAACAGAATTTATGCGACTGCACCGGCTTCTTCCTTTGCTCTCCGTCCTGCTCGCCGCCTCCATGCTTTCTGCGCAAAGCGCAGAGACCGCAGCGCTCGCTCCGCTGGCCAACAGCCCGGAAACGACAGACGCCGCACAGACCTCCGCGCCATCGTCCACACAGACTGCGCCGCAACCCTCAGCGCAGGTGATCTGCGGCATTACGCACTTGCTGCGTTGCGTGCAGGATTTAGGCGAGGACGATCGCGGCATCCTCACCAGTCCACTGCGGCTGAAGCCGCGCGATGCCGAATGGATCGCTCCGCTGGGCGCGGCCACAGGCTTGGCGCTGGCTTATGATGCCGACGCGCAACAGCAGTTGGGCGTGGACACCAGCCGCATGAACACGGCCAGCAACATCTCCATGATGGGTGAGTTCTGGATCACCGGCGGCGAGAGCGCGAGCATTTATTTTCTTGGATTGGCGAAGAAGAATCCGCATCTGGCGGAGACGGGGCGCTTGGCGGCGGAGGCAATTTTGGATTCAGGCACGGTGACCTTGGGATTGAAGGTCGCCACCAACCGCGAGCGGCCCTACCAAGGCAACGGCAATGGAAATTTCTGGACGACACCCTCGACCGGCTGGTCGTGGGATTCCTCGTTCCCATCCGGCCACGCAACAGCCAGCATGGCTCTGGCGCGCGTGGTTGCTGGCGAATATCCACGCTGGTATGTTGCCTCGACCGCCTACGCCTTTGCGGAGACGGTCAGCATCTGCCGCGTGCTGGCGCGCGATCACTTCCCCTCGGATGTGCTGGTCGGCCAGTCGATTGGATTTTTAACGGGGAATTATGTGCTGAACCATCGCGCGCTCTACCGGCCCGGCAAATCGGGTGCCGTGGCGCGCATTTTGAGCACGGCCACGCCCATCGTTGACCCAGCAACGCACACTACCGGCCTGGCGCTGTCCATTCCCGTGGGACGGTAGCGGAATGCTGGGGCCCGCTATGCAGACCACATAAAACCGCAGCTCGTGCATCGGCTGGGTTTTCGTCCAGCCAGCAGGGACAGTAATCCAACCGGAAAGAAACAGATGGACACGATAATTACCCACGCCGGGAAACCAGACTTTTGACTGAGTACCCCGCATTTAGGGCATGATACGTACGCCATAGACTCCTCCAATTACTCTGACCAGCCATACGCACAACAACACTGCAATTGTTCCCGACGAGCAATAGCCCGATGCTTTCTCGACGAAACAGCCTGAGGATGGCCACGCCATGGCCAACGGGCGCAGGAACAACTCCAGCATGAAGGCCACCGCGACAAAAATGCCTCCCGGATTCGAGCGCCATGCCGCAGCAAAGTGGAAACCTAAAAAAGATTGAATTGCATGAAGAACTCCGCACCCAGGGCAGGGAATGTGCAAGATTATCTGAAACAAACATACGTGCGGAATACGAATCAACACCGGCGCAAGGAACAGGGCCAAGCCAGCAGAGAGAAAAGCGCCGGCATCGCAGTGCCATTTCTGTGGGACACCCAAACGCTGCAGCATCCAATCGGGAATGACATGAATTCTCATCTCGGGGGAAATCCACGCGAGTCTCTCATGCCAATCCCAAATATATCAACAAAAAAATAAAATGCTTCTATTTACCCGCGCAGGTTGCGTGTGGCCGGATAAATTTTCCGATAGGTGGCATAGCCGTGTTCGTATGTGATGCGATTCTGCGCTTGCGGCTGCAAGGTTTCCGCAACCTGCAAGGCTGCATCGCAGGCCGCATCCACATCCTTCCACGCACCCGCGCCCACACCAGCCAGTAGCGCTGCGCCAAAGGCTCCGCCTTCTTCAGCGGTGAGAATCTCCACCGGATGGCCGTAGATGTCGGCCTGAATCTGACGCCAGAGCGCGCCCTGCGCACCTCCGCCGCCCAAGCGCACGCTGCCGCGCACGGGAATTCCCAACTCCGCAAAGAGTGTGAAGGTATCGCGCAGGCTGTAGGTGACGCCCTCCTGAATCGCGCGCACCAAATGACCTTGGCCATGCGCGGCGGTCAAGCCGATGAAGCTGGCCCGCGCCTCCGGGTCCAGATGCGGCGTGCGTTCGCCGACCAGATACGGCGTCCAAAAGAGTCCCTCACTGCCTGCGGGCACTTTGACTGCGAGTTCGTTCAGCTTGTTGTACGGCGTACCGGGGCAGAAGGTGTCGCGGTACCAGCGCAGGGAAAGCCCCGCGGCCTGGGTGACGCCCATAACGTGCCAGCGACCCGGAACGGCGTGGCAGAAGGTATGCAAGCGACCGCCGGGATCGCGCACCGGGCGATCGGTTGCAGCAAAGACCACGCCCGATGTGCCGATAGTGGCGCTGACTGCGCCGGGCTTCAAAATGCCCATGCCCACTGCGCCCGCGCCCTGGTCGCCTGCGCCGGCCACGATGGGCGTGCCTGCGAGCAATCCAGTCTTGGCGGCGGCATCAGCGCTTACCTTGGCGCAAACGGCGGGAGATTCAAAGAGTTCTGGCAGCCACTCCAACGGCACGCCGGAAGCCTGCGCGACCTCCTTCGACCAAGTGCGATGCGTGACGTCAAGAAGCAACGTGCCGCTAGCCTCCTGCACATCCATCGCATAGCTGCCGCTCAGGCGGAAGCGCACATAATCCTTGGGGCAAAGCATGTGCGCCACGCGGGCATAAATCTCCGGCTCATTGTCGCGCACCCACAGCAGCTTGGTCAGCGTGAAGTTGGGCAGTGCGGGATTGCAGGTCAGCTCGATCAGCTTTTCACGGCCAATCATGGTGTGCAACCAGTTGCACTGTGGCGTGCTGCGCGTATCGCACCAGATTAACGAGGGCCGCAATACATCACCAGCCTTGTCGAGCAGCACCGCGCCGTGCATCTGGCCGGTCAGGCCGATGCAGGCGATGTCGCTGGCTTGCAACTTGCTTGCAGTCAGTACGGCGCGAATGGCCTCTTGCGCAGCGCGCCACCAATCGGCGGGGTCTTGCTCGGCCCAGCCATCGCTGGTGGCGCGGAAGGGTGCGTGTTCACTGGAGGCCGAAGCGACGACCTTGCCGTTTGCATCCACGATTACTGCGCGTGTGCCGCCCGTGCCAATATCCATGCCAAGAAACACCATAGCCAAGCTCTCCCATGAGCAAGCGGCGTATTGCCGCAAAGCCGCTCGCATCTAATTCAATTTAGAGTGCAAATGCAAATCCAAAATGATCTTCGCACAAACCCGACTGTTGGAACAAATGCCAACCGAATTCGGTCTTGGGTCATCTTGAAGGATCGAGGCAGAAATCCTCTGGATTCTTCCTTGCGCTCCGCTCCATGCAGAAGGACTCTTCCTTGCTTTCCAATGGAGCCGTGACCCAGAATTCCACCCCTGCGATAGCGCGATGCGCGGCGGACTATCGCAAAGCCGCCCGCAGGCACTACTCTGGTATCGATGCCGCAATCGCTCCGCTCCCTTCGCCTGATGCCGCGCCGCCAACCTGTCCACGTCTGCCTGCTCACCGCGTGCCTGTTGGGTGCGCCTGTGGCCGTTGCGCAAACCGCGCCCGCGCTGCCGCCGCCGAGTGATGCGGCCAACATCTTTCCGCTGGCCAGCATACACGCGGGCTTGGTCGGTACAGCCTACACCGTCTTTGCGGGCACGCAGCCGGAGCCGATGCAGGTGGAGATTCTCGGCGTGCTGCATGATGCCATTGGGCCGGGCAAGGATATGATTCTGGCGCGGCTGCACGGCAGTCGGCCAGAATATACCGGAGTGGCCGCAGGCATGAGCGGCAGCCCTGTCTATATTGATGGAAAACTGCTGGGCGCAATCGGCTATCGCATCGGCCAGTTCAGCAAGGAGCCACTGGCTGGCATCACGCCCATAGAACAAATGCTGCACGTGCTGCGGCAAAGTGGGCCTGCACAAACTGGAAACGCTGGCGCTGCGCAGCCAGCCGCGGCCTGGACGGGAATGGGCAGCGCAGACACACCGCAGGCGCAGCCGATGATTGCTCCCATTGCCGCGCCGCTGGTCTTGGATGGCTACTCGCCGCAGGCGATTGCGTTGTTTCAAAATCAATTTCACTCACTGGGTTTTACCGCTGACGCTACCGGCCTCGGTGGAGCCGATCCCAACGCGAAGCAGCCCGGAGCGATTCTGCCCGGCTCGGCCATCAGTGCCATAATCGTGCAGGGCGACCTGAATATGTCGGCCACCTGCACGGTGACGTACATCGACGCGAAGCAATTGCTGGCCTGCGGGCATCCAGTGACGCAGTACGGCAACATTGACCTGCCCATGACCAAGGCCGAAGTGGTGACCACGGTGGCTTCTCCGCTCGATCCGATCAAGATCATCAACACCACGGAGACCGTGGGCGCATTCACCGGCGACCGCGCCTCTGGAATTCTAGGGCAGTTAGGCGCGATCGCTCCCATGCTGCCCGTCACGGTCACGCTGCGCGGAATGGAGCAACCGCACAGCTATCACTTTTCCGTTGCAGAACATCCTCGGCTGACACCGGGAGCGGTGACCGTCTCCGTGTATCAGGCGATGCTGGGCACCAACGGCTACAACGACCAGGCCAGCTACCGCATGCACGGCGTGATTGCATTCGATGGCGCGCCGTCGGTGATCCTCGACGACCTTTTCGCGCCCGGCGAACAGATGCCGCCCAGCGCGGCTGCGGCCATGGCCATCAGCCAGCGCTTTGGCCTGCTCTACGGCAATGCGCGGCAGCTTCCGCCGGTGCGCTCCATGCAGGTGGACTTTGAGCAGATCGCCGGGCGGCGCACGGCCACGCTGCAACAGGCGCGCGTGATTGACCCCATCGCGCACGCGGGCGATACGGTCACAATCGAAGCGACGCTGCTGCCCTATCGCCAATCTCCGCGCTTGGTGCGCATTGCTGTACGCATTCCAGAGACGCTGCACGCGGGCACGGTGCAACTGCTGGTCAGCAACGGCGCGCTGCTGGATCAAATGACCAGCCCGCTGACGGGGCCATCGGCGCGACAACTGGACTTGCGCACAACCATC
>JAJZCX010000070.1 GCA_021851625.1 Acidobacteriota bacterium
GGCCACGGTCACCATCGCCGCCACGTTGATGGCGTCGGCTGCGACGCCGTTGCGTTCAAAGTTCTTGTACAGCACCCAGCAGGCGCTTACCGCCGCCAGCCACAGCAAGATGCCAAAAGTGCCAATCTCGTAATGTCCGATGTGAATGAATGGATACATGGTGGTCTCTGCTCAAGTATATATACGCGCCTGCTGAACATCCGCGCCCTGCCCCGGCTCCGGGTATACTTTGGCTACGGACGATGATGCTCAGCACGCAGACCAAGCTGGAAGTTCTCCACCCCGCGGGGCAGATCGCCGGGCGCGTGGCCGAACTTGGCGCGCAGATCAGCCGCGATTACGCTGGCAAAAGCATTATTCTCATCGGCGTACTCAAGGGGGCGGCCATCTTTTTGTCCGACCTGGCTCGCTCGATCACACCCGCTTGTACCTTTGATTTTGTTGCCGTCTCCAGCTACGGTCGCGGTGCCCATTCCAGCGGCATCGTCCGCATGGTCAAGGATCTGGACCACTCCATTGAAGGCCAGCACGTCATTCTCGTCGAGGACATACTCGACACCGGCCTCACGCTGGCTTATCTGCGCGGCCTGTTGTTGCAGCAGAAACCGGCCTCGCTCAAGATTGCCGCCTTGCTGGACAAACCGGCGCGCCGCTTGGAAAAAATCGAGGCCGATTACGTTGGCTTCACGCTGCCCAATCATTTTGTGGTGGGTTATGGCATGGACTTCGCCGAGCGCTACCGCAATCTGCCTGACATTTGCCTGATGCCCCCGGACGCACCGGAGTAGCACGACTGCGCATGAAACCAGAGAACGGCAAGTCCAAACCGGCAGCCCCCCCGCACACACCAAAGGCGAAGCACGCGCACGGCAAAAAGCACGCGGCGGAGCACAAGCACGCCATCGCATCCATCATCGCCGCTGCCGACGAGCACGCGCACACCTTCGAAGGCGATTACCGCCCCGTTTCGCAGCAGGCCCCACAATCCGCTGAGCCACGTATCGAATCCCTACAGAGCGAGTTTTTGATGCGTCTGGCCGACGCACTCAACACCACGCTCGATCTGCAAACCTTGTTGCACCGTGTGGCCGACTTGGTGCGCGCCGTCATCGACTTTCGCATCTTCTCCATCCTGCTGGTCAACGACCGTACCAACGATCTGCGCATGCGCTTTCAAATCGGCCACGCGCCAGATGTGGAGCGCCTGCGCATTCGTATGGGCCAGGGTATTGTGGGCCAGGTGGCTGAGCGCCGCGAGGCCATGCTGGTCCAGGACGTGCGCACCATCAGCAATTACATTGACGCCAATCCGCAGGTGCGCTCCGAACTCGCCGTTCCGCTCATTACCAAAAATCGCATCATCGGCGTCATCGACATTCAATCCGAGCAGCCGGACTACTTCCGCCCAGAGCATCTGCATCTGCTCCAGCTCACCGCCTCACGCGTGGCCACCGCCATTGAAAACGCACGCCTGTACACGCGCATTTCACGCCAGGCGCAGGCCCTCGAAGTACTGCATGAGGTCAGCCGCGAGCTAACCTCGATCCTCGACCCCGATCAACTGCTGGAGCGCGTCGGCCATCTGCTCAAGCGCGTCATTCCCTATCAGATGTTCGTCATCTGGATGCTCAACGAGCAGCGCACGCACTTGGTGCATCGCTTCTCCATCCGCTTCGATCAGGCCGACCCATCGCCTACCGAGCCGGTTCCGATTCATCAAGGCCTCATCGGCGCCGCAGTCACGCAACGCCAGCCCATCTTCTCTGGAGATGTGCGCCGCGACCCACGCTACGTGATGGTCCACGCCGACACCCGCTCAGAGATGGCCGTGCCGCTCATCTATAAAGGCAAGGTGATCGGTGTGCTCGACCTCGAACACACACGCGCGAATTTTTTCAACGAAGAGCATGTGCACGCCGTCAGCACATTGGCCGCGCAACTGGCCGTGGCCATGGAGAATGCGCGCCTCTATCAGCGCTTGGCGCAAGAGGAACAACGCATGGAAGAGGATTTAGCCATGGCGCGCGAGGTGCAATTCCGCCTGCTGCCGCCAGCCATGCCGCAAACGCAGAATGCGCAATTCGCCACGCGCTTCGTGCCCGCGCAGATCATCGGCGGCGACCTGTACGACTTTCTCGACTATGGCGATGGGCGCATCGGCATTGCGCTCGGCGATGTCAGCGGCAAAGGCACACCCGCCGCACTCTACGCCGCCGTCGTCAGCGGCCTGTTGCGCTCGAATGCAACGCGCAAGCCTTCGCCCGCAGCCATGCTGCGCACGCTCAACAATTCTTTGCAAGAGCGCAAGGTCGATTCACAATACGTCGTCATGCTCTACGCCGTGTGGAATGACAACGACCGCACGCTGCAAATCGCCAACGCAGGCTCCACGCAACCCTTCTTCTGCCGCACCGGCGCCATCGAGCGCGTGCAGGCCACGGGCTTTCCCTTGGGCATGTTTCCTGACGTCACGTACGAGGAGTTCACTCTCGCCACCCAGCCCGGCGACATGCTCATCTTCACCAGTGACGGCATGCTCGACGCCGAAAATGACTCCGGCGAAATGTTTGGCGAGGAGCGCCTGACCGCCGTGCTGGCCAAGAATCAACGCTGCTCCACCAACACCATGGTCAATGGAATTCTGAAGGCCGTCTCCACCTTCCAAGGCGGCATTGAGCACTTCGACGACGAAACCATCGTTGCCCTGCGCGTGCTCAGCGAATCCGTCCAGCCCGAGTGCTGAAACATCCGCACTCTCTGGTCCAGATGCCTCATTCCCAAATACCTTGAAGATTCGGGCGCGGATACACCTTGTCATTCCGAACGAAGGCAGCGCAGCGACCGTAGTCGAGGAATCTGCGGTTCCTCTTCGCATATAGGCAAACCGCAGATCCCTCCACTGCGCTGCGCTTCGGTCGGGAGGACAAGATTTTTGTAAAGCGGGCATTTCCGATGTGCAGGATTCCACTTTCTTTACACCCTTCGCACCGTGTCATTCTGAGCGACCAACGGAAGCGAAGAATCCAGAGCGTGTGTGCCGAGTCTGTATCGCCGAATCTCTCTGGATTCTTCCCGTTCGACTCATCCGCAAGTACGGATTCGCTCAGGGCAGGCTGTCGCTACACTCCTCAGATGACGTGTCGTTCTGTGGACAGAATGAATACCACACGCCCCCCTCCCTTTGGCGCGGACATCCACATTACCTCATCCCGCGTGCTCACCTTTTTGGGGCGGAAACGTCCTAACACTGAAGAGTTTCATTGCACGACTTCCGCAGGGGAGCCAGACAGGAACGAGAGACCGATATGCCGACCGCAACGCTCATTTTGCAGCCGATTTTATCCCCCCGCCTCCGGCAGATGCTGCCGGGCATACAATCCAAAAAGGTGTCCAACGAACTGCCAGAGCGCATCGAAGATGCGGAGTTGATCCGCGCGGCCCAGAGTGGCTCGCGCACGGCCTTTGATGCGCTGGTGCGCCGCTATGACCAGTCGGTGTTGCGGCTGGCCCTGCATCTGACTGGCTCCGAACAGGACGCGCAGGACATTTATCAGGAAGCATTTCTGAAGGCGTATCGCCATTTGGGCAGCTTTCGCTTTGAGTGCTCCTTTTATACGTGGATGTATCGCATCGTCACCAATCTGTGTTTGGACCAGATGCGTCGCAAAAAAACGCGCCGCGAAGAGTCCACCATTGCCGTGACCGCACAGGGCGAGGAGCGCGACCTGCTGGACAGCGTGGCCGATCGGCGCGCGGGCTTCAACCCGGAGCAGGAGTTGGAGCGTCTGCGCTTGGGCGACCGCATTCAAAGCGCGCTCGATATGCTGTCGCCGCGCGAGCGCATGGTGTTTGAATTGAAGCATTATCAAGGGTTGCGCTTGCGCGCCATTGGAGAGATATTGAACACGTCAGAGGAGACGGCGAAGAATACGCTTTTCCGCGCCACGCGCAAGCTGCGCGGGCAGTTGGCGGATTTGCGATAAAGAAAGTTCGCAGAGTTTTGGGGTTTCACGTTCCGGAAACGAAGTCGTACGAAGACAGATCGAGAGCACGTTCAAAAAAAGCAGTTTCCGGCAATGCGGCATTTTTTTCGGGGGTAGGAGGTACAAGGCCATGCAATGTGACAAGGCACAACTACAAATCATCGCCTACATTCACGGTGAGTTGGATGAGGACGCCAGCGCAGAATTGGAGCTGCACACGCTTGCCTGCGAGCGATGTGCAACGGAGTTGGAAGTTTATCAGGCGCTGCAACGCGCCCTAGCGCTGACGCCGGTGGAGGAGCCGTCGCCGAATTTGTTGGCGCAGAGCCGCATCCGGCTCGATCAGGCGTTGGATCAGGTCCACTCGCCCTCGCTGTGGCTGCGATTGCAGATCGGAGCCTTTGGGCTTTTCGCGCAATTGCGCAGCGCTCCCGGTGTGGCTGCTGGTTTGGCCGTGGTGGGATTTCTGCTGGGCGGCTTTGCGGGTCAGGTTTGGATGCAGCACAATGCGCGCACGCAGTTGGCGCAGTCGGTGCAGCTTGCGCGAAATACGCCTGTAGCGCGACCCATGCCGCAGACGCTTGCACCGCAGATCGCGCCTGTGCAGTCGATTCACGGCGGCGCGTTGGAGAACGCATCGACAGGAAGCGTGGCCGCGGACAATGCTCCGACTGCTGTGCCGCAAATCTTCAACGTGAGCCGTATCGTGCGCCACGGCGACACGCACATGGTGGAGGTGCAGTACAACCAGATCGTGCCGCAGACGCTGGAAGGCTCGGTGGACGATCCAGCCGTGCAGCAGTTGTTGCTGATGGCCGCGGGCAACGGCACCGATCCCGTTGTGCAGGATGATTCCGTCGCGCTGCTGGCCCAGCAGTGCAGTCAGGGCCGTTACTGCGCGGGTGGGCCGGTGCGCACCGCGTTGATGGTGGCGCTGCGCTATGACCGCGATGCCAGCGTGCGCGCCAAGGCACTCGACGGCCTGCAACCCTACGTGGCCGAAGACACGCGCGTCCGCGACGCCATTTTGGAGTCGTTGCTGCACGATCCCAGCGCACAGGTGCGCAGCTCCGCGCTCCAGATGCTGGAGCCGGTTGAGGCAGACAGCAGCGTGCACATGGTGCTGGAGACTCTGGCGCAACAAGACCCGAATCCGCAGATTCGCGCCGCCTCCGCGCAGGCGTTGCTGCAGATGCCGCCAACGCAATAGCACCTGCAGATCGCAGTGCGTGTGCCACAACATTTCAGGAGATTGCGGGGCGGACTCGTGCGAAGATGGGTTAACTGCATGCAACAGCCGGGGCAACAATCGGGACGGGCTTGTTCCGTTCTCCACGTGGCGACGCTTTTGGCGCTGGCGCTGTTTTGCGCCCGGCCAGCCACGGCGCTGGTGCCCACTCCCAGCTCACCCGGCATTGCTTACTTCCATCACGCAAACCCCGGCTACTTGGGCGTGGATATGGAAGATCTGACGCAGGCGCAGCGCACGGCACTGCATTTGCAGCCGCAACTGGGCGTGGCCTTGGCTGCCGTCGATCATGACGCGCCCGCTGGCCAGGCCGGTCTGCGCGCGCAGGATGTGGTGCTGCGCATGGATGGCCAGCCGTTGCATAGCGCCGCGCAGGCCCGCGCGCTGTTGCACAAAAGCAAAATTGGCCAGACGATGACGCTGACCGTGTTGCGCAAGGGTCAAACGATGGTGCGCACGGTCAAGCTGGCCAACCGCAGCCTGCTAGAGAAGCAAGCCTGGTCGCGGCATTACACTGTGCCCGATCCCTCGCAGTCGGCTGTCCCGCCGAAAGTGAGTGCCAACACAGTTCCGCCAACGATCCAGAACTTTACGCCGCAAAGTACTTTACCGCAGCCAACCAGCACCCCCGCTGCTGCTGTACAAGCTAAGCCCACGCACCCGCCCACGGGATTTTTCACCACGGCCTCCTCTGGCTTCACCAAAACCTTCGGCGCGAATGGCCTGCTGATGAGTTGGATTCCCGGCACGAATGCGCTCTACACCGGTATTGATCTGGACCCGCTCGGCACGCAGTTGGCGGAGTTCTTCGGCATCCCCAGTGACACGGGCCTGTTGGTGAAAAGCGTGGATCCACGCAGCCCTGGGGAGCGCGCGGGCGTCCAAGCCGGGGACATCGTGCTCAAGGTGGATGATGTGTCCATGACCTCGCGCAGTCGATGGCAGCATGTCATCCACGCCGACCGCAACCGTCTGCTACTGCTGCAACTCCAGCGCAACGGCAAGCCGCTGACGCTCACCATGTCCGTGCACACAACGCAGTAGTCCACAGCAACGATGTTGGCTTGACATTCCATTCCAGCGCGGCTACGCTCGGCGACAATCGCAGACAACACCCGCGCGTGGATTTCAGTTGAGTTGAGGCCGGGTGCCCCATTCAAGCCTGTTTTTGGCTTGAGTGGGGTGAGACTTTTTGCGCATAGTGCATTTTGATCCCCACAGAAGACGAATCATTCTGAGGAGTTCGCTACAGCGAACGACGAAGAATCCAGAGAATACTGACATTCAATTCTCAGCTAGTATTCTCTGGATTCTTCACTTCGATAGCCTACGGCAATCTCCGTTCAGAATGACTCATCTCTTTTATCGTAGATGCCTTCGCCTGCTATTGATGTTCATTCACTCCATCGCTGCCCTTGCGTAGCGCGTACAACCCTGAGCAGAGCGCAATCAGCACCCTGTGTCTGGATCTGTCGCGGTTCTTTCTAGTGCGGTAGACTCTCCTCCATGTTGTAGACTCTCCCACAGATGAGCGAGGCGAATTTCAATACGGCAGAAGTGAGCAGCGAGAACCAGCCTGAGCCAGTTTTCCAGGCAGAGCCAATCTCGCAGGCGGAGCGGATGGCTTGGCTGGCGCTGGCGCTGACGCCCGGCCTGGGCCAGCTTCGCGTGGCGCGCGCCGTGGCGAAGATGGGCAGCGCCGAGCGCATTCTCACCTTGCCACTTACCGAACTCGAAGCGCTCAATTTGCCCGCAGCCTCGGCGCAAAGTATTCACAGCGGCGCGTCCATGGCCGAAGCGGAAAAGGAATACAAGCTCGTGACTGAGGCGGGAGGCAGTTTGATTACGCCCGCCGATGCAGCCTATCCCGAACGCCTACGCGAAATCTTTGACCCGCCAGTGGTGCTCTGGGTGCGTGGAGACGCATCGCTGCTAGCTTGGCCGGGCATCGCCATTGTGGGCACGCGCCAACCCACGCCCTACGGCGTTGGCATGGCGCAGATGCTGGCGCG
>JAJZCX010000071.1 GCA_021851625.1 Acidobacteriota bacterium
CTACGGACGCTGGGCGATGTGGGGCGGACGCTGGGGATGGATTCCCGGACCGTATGCAATGGCTCCTGTGTATTCACCCGCGTTGGTGGGCTGGGTCGGTGGCCCCGGCTTCGGTGCGGGCTTTGGCTTTGGCGGCGTAGGCGTCTCTGCATGGTTCCCGCTGGGGCCAGGGGAGCCATTCTATCCTTGGTATCACTGCGGCCCGCGCTACTTTGGCCAGGTCAACATCACCAACATCTACGGCTATAACCGCTACAACGGCCTGCGCAACATTGGCAATCCCAACTACTATGGCTACTTCCACGATCCAGCGCGGATGCAGCAAATCCATTTCGCCAATCGCCGCATCGCCACCACGGCCATGCGTCAGACGGAGTTTGCCCGCGGAGCACGCATCACGCCGCAAACAGCCTTCCATCCGAATGCGTCCCAACTTCGCAACGCGCAGTGGATGCCGCATCCAATGGTGCAGCCAACCCTGCGCAGCGTAGCGCCACGGCCCACCAGTGTTGCCGGCATCTCGAATCTGCGTCCTACCATGCGCATGCAGAACTTCGGCAACACCGCACAGTTGGGCGCGGCGGGCAATCGCGGCTTCCAGCAATCGGCCCCGTATGGCCACTTTGGCAGTGGCACCGGGCTGCGGCCCTTGTCTCAACCCAATTCCAACAACAATTTTGGCGGCGGCAGGCAGCTCTTCGCGCGCAACGCCTTCCCGCAGAGTACGCCCGGCTTTCAGCAGCGACTGCCTGCGATGCGCAGCGACCCAGGCCGTCCGCTGGACCCTTGGCAGGTACACAACCTCAGCCAGGGCCGCCCCGCTGGTCCCGCACGCTTTGCTGAGTTTCCCTCGCACCCGGCCATGAACCGCAATTTCGGCAGAAGTAATTTCGGAGGCGGGCGCAGCTTCGGAGGCGGCGGTTTTCGCGGCGGTAGCAGCTTCGGGCACTAACGCGCTGCGCACCATTGCACCCGCGCGCATTGCCCGCACTGCTTTATACTGACCCAGAGCGGTGCGGAGCACGGCGAACCCCATCGCCCCGCTTGCTCGCGGCCTGTGCCGCGCGAAACCTTGCTGTACTTGCCCGGCCTTGCCTGCCTAAGGAGAATGTGCGATGGCTTTGGAGCAGCGCAAGCAGCGCGCACCACTCAAAGCGGAGAAAAAATCCCAGCCCGGCGCTGCCGTGGCCATTCCCGACAAGCTCTACTTCCGCATCGGAGAAGTGGCCGAACTCTGCGGCCTGCCTGCGCATGTGCTGCGTTTTTGGGAGACGGAGTTTCCTCAGCTCAAGCCCAACAAAGGCGGCAGCGGCCAGCGCCTCTATCGCAAACAGGATGTGGAGTTCGTGTTGGAGTTGCAACGCCTGCTACATCAGGAAAAGTTCACCATTGCAGGCGCACGACAATTGCTGGCAGAAAAACGCCGCAGCGGCCCAGACCCGACCCTGCGCCCTGCAAAACGAACTCTGCAACCACTGCCCGCCGCTCCCGACCTGCAAACCATGCGCGGAGAACTCCGCGCGATTCTGGGCCTGCTGACAGAGAAACCCTTGCTGGGTGCGGGCGCTCACACCACACCAGCCGCATCCAGAAAAATACGTCCCGCTACGCCCAAGCTCCGACGCACCGCTGCGGAGGATACACCCCTGCTCTTCTAATCCGCGTGCATTCTCACACGGATTGCACGTGCTATGTACTGGCTGCACTTCAGCCTGCAATACTTCCACTCGTCATAAAGCGCTCCAATGCCTTCGTTGCGCAACTGCCCCCGCACAGGTGGTAAATCTCCGGGCTGCGGCAGAGGCCAGCATCCCACGGCAGCAGGGTGAAACTGCGCAGCGGTTGGTCGTCTTCGCAGCAATCCACCGCTTCCAAACGCACCAGCCACCAATGGTTCACCACGCGCTTCTCGCGCCCACAAACATCGCAGGTAAAGGCCTCATCCCACGTCATGCAAGTCACCCGCTTCAGCTCGTACTCAGCTTACCTTAGAGCCAGAAATCCACCAGAAAGATGCATCGGCGACACGGGCTGGAATCTGTCTCGCTAGTACACAATCCCAGTCATGCGTGTAGATCTCTGTTTACCAAGCGAATACTACCCACATGATGGCTAGGTAGCCAGATATGGGCGCAAAAGGACAATGCGGATTGCAGCCATCGTTCGAAGATATACTCAGGTTGCTACACATTGAGACACAGGAGTCGGGATTGTGAACTTTGCGCAAACGATATTGAAGCCACTGCGCCGACTTGGCAAACGTATCTTGTATTGCCCGCGTGGCGTACACATGGGAAGCAATGCTTCGGTTCAACTTCCGCGCTGGATTGAATCTCCGGACTGCCTGCAGGTTGGAGCCAACACGGTAATCCTTCCCGGTGCGCGCATCAGTGCCATACGAAGGTATTGTAATTTTGTCTACGAGCCAAAGATTCGCATTGGCGATGGAGTTTATATCGGCAGACACGCTTATTTTGTAGCGATTGATTCCATAGAAATCGACGACGGTTGTGTACTGAGCGAGTACGTTTACATCACTGACCTCGCACACGGCCTGCATCCCGACAAAGGCCCCATCATGGAACAACCTTTGGAGTCGAAGGGGCCTGTGCAAATCGGGAAAAGCTGCTTCCTTGGCTTTCGTGTTTCCGTGATGCCCGGTGTGTCGCTCGGCGAACACTGTATTGTAGGAGCCAACAGTGTTGTTACCAAATCGTTTCCAGCGGGGTCTATGATAGCTGGCTGCCCCGCCGTGCTGATCAAAAAATTCGACCGAGCCAGCGGCCAGTGGATTTCTGTTGCAACGTAGGTCGCCAAAATTCGGCGCTCTTTGCTTCGACCTAGATTTTAGGGTTGATAGAAAGAAATCAGCTTTTCAGCCTACTTGTCCCTCGACGTACTTTATCCTCCACCCGCAAAGGAGTTTAAGCGCTTATTGAAATACTTCTGCAATATCTGCGCAGGATGAATGAGGATGGCGTCTAACATTCATGCGTGGAGACGAGCGAGTTCAGGATGGAATTTTCAGTTATGTTTCGTTGGAGCAGCGGGTGCCGCAGGATCATCCGCTGCCAGCCGCTTCAAGCGACGATTCTCGTCTTCCAGCGTCTTCAGCCGCTGCGCCTCCCTCACATCCATGCCGCCGAACTTCGGCTTCCCGCCGTAGAACGTCCCCGCGCTGATCCCCGGCTCCCGGCACAAGTCCGTGGTCTTCACCCCAGCCTCGCCCGGCTTCAATATCCCCATGACTTGCTCTTCCGTCAGCCGGCTCTTCTTCATCCTGCGTCCTCTCCTTCAATCTACGAGAGAACTCCAGCTTCATCTGGTTGAGTTTTTCGGGGATAGGTCATTTCCAAGCTCAATTTGCAGCATTTTCGATGTACATGTGCACGATCGCGTCGTGAATGCGCTGTGTTAGAACGTCGGCAGTCTTCGGTGTGTACTCCGAGGAGTCGATCGGGTAGCCCACCACCAAGTAGAGCGGGCGTGGGCGCAGATGATAGACATGCATCGGCATCAACTCATACGTGCCGACCAGCGCCATGGGCACCACGGGCACGCGGGCGCGAATGGCCATATACGCAACGCCGCTGAGAAAATTTTGCGTATCCCCATTGGGCGACCGCCCTCCCTCCGGGAAGATGACCAGCGGCATCCCTTGCTGTAGTGCCTGCACGCCGCGGTTCAAGCTCTGCACGCTGGCGCGGACGTGGCTGCTGTCCACGGGGATCTGCCCTGACCGGCGCAGGTACCAGCCGATGAAGGGAATCGTGAACAGATCGTGTCGAGCCAGAATGCGGAATTGAAAGGGCAGCTTGCTGAAGACGACGGGCGTGTCCATGTACGACAGGTGGTTGCATGCGTAGACCGCCGCCGGGCCTTGACTGGGTAGCGATTGCAGGTTCTCCGCACCAACCACCTGCACCGGCGACAGGCTGATGCGCAGCACCACGCTGGCCCATGCCCGGGCAATGCGGTGCTGCCAGCGCCCGGATTTGTCAAAGAGCGAGACCGCCAGCGCCACCGTGCCAAAAGCAGCCGTCGCCAAGCCAAAGAGCGGAGCCAGCAGCAAATTGCTGCGCCAGCGAACCCAGGCGCGCGTGGGTTGCAGTGCGGCAGACGCTTGAATGTCTTCCTTGTTTTCTATCACTTACGCGATTCCAATTTTCCGTATGTTTGCTGCATCAGCCACTGGCGCAGCGGCCCGGCCAAATAGATGGAACCTGCGCAGACCACCAATCCGGTTGGCGGAGTTTGCCGCAACGCCATCTCCAATGCCTGCACGCAATCTTCGGCAGCGGTTGCGGGTACATCGACGGCTGCGGCTGCGATCAACAGGTCTTGCACATGGCTGCTGCGGGGCGAGGCCAGCGTCGTGACCACAACGCGGTCAAAGACCGGGAAAAGAATTTGCGCCATCTCCACGTAGGCTTTGTCCATCATGCAGCCAAAGACCAGCGTCCGCGGGCCGGGTATCGTGATCTGGCTCAAGGCTGAGCGTAAGGTCCAAGCTCCGGCGGGGTTGTGTGCCACGTCGAGTAAGACATCTGCGCGGCCCGCGCCCAGCACAAACCACTCCTGCCGTGCGGGCCAGCGGGTTGCGGCCACGCCAGCGGCAAGGCTTGCGGCGGAGATATTTTTGTACTCCGCGCGCTGGTGCAACTCGACTGCTGCAGCGATGGCCAGTGCGGTGTTGCGCTGCTGATGGCTGCCTGACAAAGGTAATTGCAAGCGCACCGGTTCGCCCAACACGGAGATGGAGTAAGCCGCGCCCGGCTCAACGTCGGGCGTTTGCTGCGGCAAATACGCAGCAGCGTTGACGCCGGTTGTCTCCAGTGCCACGGCCACTTCGCCGAGTGCCTGGTTCACTTCGGGATGCTGCGGCAGCGTGACCAGCACGCCGCGTCTGCGCAGAATGCCAGCCTTTTCGCGCGCAATCTCCGGCAGCGTGGAGCCAAGCCACTCCGTGTGATCGAGCGAGATGTCCGTGATGATGGAGAGCATCGGCTCGACAATGTTGGTCGCGTCCAAGCGCCCGCCCAGTCCCACTTCGAGCACGGCTACATCGATGGCTGCCTCTGCAAAATATAAAAAGGCCAGCGCGGTAATGGTTTCAAAAAAGCTGGGCGACTGTGGCAGTTCGCCCTGCTGCAGTAGGCGTGCTCCGGCTTCATCCACGCGGAAGTAGAGCCGCGCAAAATCGTCGTCGGAGATCTCCACGCCGCAGATCTGAATGCGTTCATTCACGCGCACCAAGTGGGGCGAGGTGTACAGCCCCGTGCGATAGCCGGAGGCGCGCAGAATGCTCTCCAGCGTGGCTGCCGTGGAGCCTTTGCCATTGGTGCCCGCGATCAGCGCGCTGCGAAATTTTTTCTCAGGATGATCGAGCGCGGCCATCAAATGCCGCATCTGCTCCAAGTCAAACTTGCGCCGTGGGTGGGGAGCAGTCGCCGCCGCGTTCGCCTGCGCGTTGGCAACAGGGGCCAACTCATGGCCCAAGGCGTACAGGCGCTCCATGGCTGCGGTGTAGGACATAGCTCGATTGTAGAGGATGCATACCGCGCCGCGATGGGCCCCGGCTGCCCGTGTGCGCGAGGTCAAGGTGCGCAGCCACTATGGACAAACGCAACACAGCGCAGAGGCGGTGCCGAACCGGATCCCTGCGCTGTGTGTGCAATCGCGGCGCACGCGGCACCGCGCTGGAGATGCGCACTACTTCTTGGGCGGAGCGATGGAGTCCTTGGCGCTCTTGGCCACGCGGAACTTGACAACGGTCTTGGCCTTGATTTTGATGGCCTCTCCGGTCTGCGGGTTGCGGCCCATGCGCGCCTTGCGCTCGGCCTTGACCAAACGGCCCAGTCCGGGAACAACGAATACGCCGTTCTTCTTGGTTTCCTTGATGGCGGTCTCCGCCAAAGTCTCCAAAAATGCTGCGACCTGTTTGTTGGTGAGTTCGAGCTTCTCGGCCATGTGGCGGACGAGTTGCGTTTTGGTCATACCTGCTGCCATGATGTGTTTCCTCCTAGTATGTTCGATGCGTCCTTGCGGGCCGCACAGGTGCGAATTTCGAAGGGTCGCATTCAGAAAAGCCCTCCCATTCCTGAAAGAAACCCGCGCGTGCATGTGGGCATCAGCGGAACTGAATCGCCAGCATCCATGCGGGTCTGCGAAACCCCACGCCGTTTACCTTGCGGCTTTTGCGCGGCTTTGTCAACCGGAAAACAGCCATTTCCACAGCTTTTTTGAAGATTTCTTTGGTTTTTGTCAGTTTTTGCCGATTTTTACCGAGATTATAGGGGTTTCCTACCCAGCCGCTGCGCTTAAAACACCGTGCGCTTGCGTACGGACAGGCGTTCGGTGAGCGGCTGATTCAGCAAATCGACCACGGGTGCCGCGGCGCGAAAGCGGCGGACGATCTCGCGCACCAGCGTGGGGTGGAGTGCAGTTTGCGCAGGCAGCGTGGCCGCGACGCCCCACTGGCGACAGAGCAACAGATCCATCGCGGGATGATCAGCGGGGAAGCCTTTGGGAGGGCGCGTGAGGCGTAGGCCATCGAACTCGTTCATCAGCGAGCGCAGCGTGCGGCTTTGCAGACGGCGGCGCATTTCGGCGTGATGGGTCAGCAGGTGCGTGCGAATGGCCAGCAATTGCTCGCGCTCAGGCATGTAGACGCCCGCGGCGATGACCAGCTCCGTGGGCGAAAGATGGAAGTAGTAGCCGCCGCCGGAGGTTTTGAGCAAACCTGCATGTGCCCACCACGCGGCGATGTGTTTTTTGTAGGGCGTTTTGTCCGCAGAGAAACGCGTGTCCCGGTAGATGCGCATCATGCACTTTGGCGGCGGTTGCATGTGGTTCGGCGCAAAACCGAGCATAGCTGCATTGATGGCTTCGATTACTGCGTGCATTGGCTCTTTGAGCCAGCGCTCAAAGTCCGGCTTGCGTGGAGTGAACCATTCGCGGCGATTGTTGCGCGCCAACTGTCGCAGAAAGGCGAGCGACTCTGGCGTGAAGTGCGGCGCGGCGGCGGCAGGCATGGCGAAATTCTAGCGCATGCGCGAGCAGCCACGCTTGCGCATTGCTATGCTTAGATATTGCGCAGACTTTGCAGTAGGTTTCGGGAGAACCATGGCGACATATTTGGTAACAGGCGCGGCGGGCTTTATTGGCTCGTGGATTACGCAAACACTGGCCGAGCGCGGCGACACGGTACGCGCGCTGGATAAT